>NZ_PIPF01000009.1:0-186216 GCF_004025845.1 Janibacter hoylei PVAS-1 | reverse complement strand
CAGAACCTGGGGCGCTTCACTTTCCTCGAGGCCTGTGCGACCGCCTGCAAGTCGTGCGGTGACAGCTGTGAGGAGCATGCCTCGATGCATGAGCACTGTCGCATCTGTGCCGAGGCGTGCCGGCGGTGCGAGCAGGCCTGCCGCGAGTTGATCACCTCGCTCACCTGACCGATTACCGGGAGCGGGTCGCGCGCCACCCGTGATCCGGCCGGCCGAGCTCGTCAAGGGCATGCCGCGCTCAGAGTTCGCGCTGCATGGCCGTGATCTCGGCTTTCTGCGTCTTGACGATGGCTTTGGCCATCCTCTCGACTGCGTTGTCCTCGGTCGAGGTGAGAACTTGCTCTGCCATGGTCACAGCGCCTTGATGGTGCTTGATCATGAGGGTGAGCCACTGCTTGTCGAATTCGGCGCCAGTGGCCGACTCGAGTTTGGACATCTCATCCTGCGTCATCATCCCGGACCCGTGGTCCACGCCGGAAGAGCTTGCGGTGGGGGCGTCCCAGTCCTTGAGCCAACCTTCCATCGTCTGGATCTCGGGGCCTTGGGCGCCTTTGATGTCCTTGGCGAAGTCGCGGACCTGCTCCGAGGCATTGGCTGAAGGGTCAAGAGCGAGGTCGGCCATCGCGATCGCCTGCTCGTGGTGAGGGATCATCATTTGGGCGAACATGATGTCGCCTTGCCGGCCCTCCGCCGTCGTGGAGGTGTCGCTGGTGCTCATCGGTGTCTTGTCGTGGTCCATCCCGGACATGGATCCGTCAGAGCCGCTGGAGCAGGCAGCCAGGGCGCCTGCGGTGAGGGTTGTCGCGACCACGTGAGCAGCGCGCCGTCCAAGGCGGGTCATCGGGGACTCCTTCGCAGAATGTTCGAGGCAGGACCAACCCTCACGTCGCGGAATGGTGATTCGATCCCGATCGTATTGAGGTTGGATGAAGGCCACCGCGCTGCCGGTGGAGGATCGGCGCCGCGGAGTCCGAGACCTGGTCGCACAGGCACGACGACTCACTGGACCAATGTCTGGGTGGTCCTTCCTGCATCCGTGGTGCTGATCACGCGCCCGTTGACGGACGCGATGATCTCCAGTTGTCCGTCACTAGTGCGGCCCGCCCACAGCGCTTCGGCCGGCCCGATGCTCTTGGGGTGGAGGGTCCAGGTCTGGCCGGCGTCGCTGCTGGTTGCCAGTCTGCCCGCGGCTGAAGAGGTGACGATGGTCTCTTCGTCGGCCCAGGCGGCGAGGACGGCGACCTCTGGTGGGGCGAGGGAGGTCCAGGTGGTGCCCTCGTCCTGGCTCATGAGCAGGCCAGCGCTTGTGGTGGCCAGGACCGTCCCGGACGTGGGGGAAGCGGCCAGCACCCGTGGCGGTGAGGGAATGTCCCGCGTATCCCAGGTCTTTTGTCGCTGGTGTGTCGAAGCGTTCCGTCGAACCCGATGACGCCGTTTGGGCCGGCGGTCAGAGCGTGGAAGTCCGAGCGCCCGCCGCGTGAGGCGACCTGCCAGGTGCGGCCCGTGTCCTGTGACGTGATGAGACCTACTGGCTGGGGGAGGTCGGTGCCGGGTGGCCGGAGGCATACAGAGTGCCGTCGTCGCCGATGGTGAAGCCCATCAGGTCGATGGCAGGACCGTTGCGGACGAGCTTGCCGTCGACCTGCTGGAACAAACCTTGATGGGTCGCCACCAGCACGTCGCCGGTTCGTGGATGTCGAGCGATCCCATGAACGTGGATCAAGGGTGCGGGCTGTTGGCTCGCGTCGCTTCCCGCTGGGCTGGACGACTCACCGCCAGTGGACTGCGGTGTCCCGGTCTCGGATGTCGAAGAGCACGCGGCCAGCAGCGCCACCGCAGCCACCACAGCGATACCTCGGGCGACACGTCGTCGACGGGGCCTCATGCGATGTACTCCAACGCGATCATCATGCCGCCCTCTGCGTGGTAGATGTTGTGGCAGTGGATCATCCAGTCGCCCTCGTTGTCGGCGTCGAGGTCGATGGCGAAAGACTGCATGGGGGCCATGAGGACAGTGTCCTTCCTGAGCCCGGAGGGCAGGGCAAAGGTGTGGCCGTGCACGTGCACCGGGTGAGTCATCATCGTCATGTTGGTGGCGTTGATCCGCAGTCGTTGCCCGGCCCGGACGGTCAGGGGCTCGTTCTTGCCGAACGGAGCTCCGTTCATCCCCCATGCGTAGGGCTGCATCGATCCGGTGAGAGTGAGCCGCGCGGTTGCATCGGGTCTCCTGCTGGGCAGTTTGGCTGCCTGGGCGGGTCTCAGGTCGGAGCCGACGAGGACTTCTCGAGTGAGTTCTCGTGGGTTGGCGTCCCCGCCGGGTGCGGCGCCGCTTCCGGTGCGGACCAGGGCCATGGCCTGACCGCCGCTGGCCTTGCCGACCGGCTTGGCCACCAAGGGGAAGGCCCCGTCGCCGAGGGTGACAATCGCGTCATAACGTTCGCCCATCCCGATGTAGAACGCGTCCGTCTCGGTCGGCTCGACCGGGAACCCATCGCTGTGCGTGATCGTCATCCGGTGCCCCCCGAGAGCAACGGTGAAGATGGTGTCGGAGGCGGCGTTGATGATTCGCAGGCGAATCTTCTGCCCGGCCTTGGCTCTGAGCGTCTCGGGGTCCGCTGGCGGCCGTCCGTTGATCAGGAAGTGCGGGTAGGTCACGTCTCCGGCGTCGCCCCACGGCTCGGCCTCGTCCATGGCGCCTTGGTTCATGCCATCCATCTCGCCGTGGTCCATGCCACCCATGCCTCCGGATCCGGAGTCGTTGGCCAAGAGCTTCTCCAGGACCTGCTCGGGCGTGGTGCCTGTTCCGTCGATCCAGTCATCGAGGACAAGGACCCACTCGGTGTCGTAGTCGCCTGGCTCGTTCGGGTCGTCGATGATCAACGGGGCGTACAGTCCCCGGTCGAGCTGGACGCCGACGTGGGGGTGGAAGAAGTACGTGCCCGGGTCGGGCGCTGTGAATTCGTAGACGTAGGAGGTCTCCGGCTTCACCGGGTCCTGCGTCATGCCGGGGACGCCGTCGGCCGGGTTGCGCAGACGAATACCGTGCCAGTGGATGGTGGTCTCGTCCGGAAGTTGGTTGTCGAGGGTGACGCGCAGGAAGTCGCCGGCGGTGGCCCGCAGAAGTGGACCAGGCACGGCGTCGCCGTATCCCCAGGTCGAGACGGTGCGGCCCGCTAGATCGAGGGTGATCGGCTTGGCGGTCAAGGACTTGGTCACCACCGTCTGGCCCGGGTCAGGTGAGACCGGCGTCGGAGCGCCGAAGGCCCCCTTCGGCGCGCTGGCACCCGATCCTTTGGTGGCGGCATACGTTCCCAAGCCCGCTGCGCCAGCGGTACCGAGGCCACCGATCAGCAGGCCACGGCGAGTGATAGAGCCCATAGTTCCCTCCAGGGGTCGGTGTACCGACGCGCGTCAGCGCCCATGAATGATCAGGTGACGTCGCTTTTCGTACTCATCGACGCTCAGGTCACCGCGGGCCAGTCCTTCGTCGAGAAGCGTCAGCGCGTCGGTCCGGGTAGGGCCTGTGGCGGTGCTTCTCTGGCCGGGGAACAGTGCGCGCACGGCGAGCACGACGATCACCCAGAAGGCGAGGACGCCTGCGGCCATGCCCAGCCACATCATGTCGCAGCCGTGATTCCACATCATCGGAGACTCCTTCTTGAAGCCGACCTCCCGGCATGCAGACAGGCTCCGGCGGGAAGGTCATGGGTTGGTGGTCGCCGCGTTGAGGTTTGACGAAGATCCTCGTCGATTCGCCGCTGACGTCGGCCGTGGTGCGGCCCTCGGGTGAGACTGTCTGTCGTGAGCACACGAACCCCTGTCGAGCCGTTGGCGAAGGTGCTCATCATCGAGGACGAGAAGACGCTGGCAGAGATGATCGCCGCCTATCTCGCCCGCAGCGGGTACCAGACCACAGTCGAGCACAACGGCGTCGCCGGAGTCGAAGCAGTACGAGAGCAGTCCCCAGACGTGGTGATCCTCGACCTGGGACTGCCCGGTCTGGACGGCATCGAGGTCTGCCGCCAGATCCGCACCTTCAGCGACTGCTACGTCATCGTCGTGACCGCCCGATCGGACGAGGTGGACACCCTGATCGGCCTCTCCGTGGGCGCCGATGACTACGTCACCAAACCCTTTAGCGTGCGCGAGCTGGTGGCACGCGTGCAGACGGTCCTGCGTCGCCCACGGGGCGGGAACGCCGGCAACTCCAGCGCTGCGGCAACCCCATGGGTATTCGGCGACCTTCAGGTCGACCCAATCGGGCAGCAGGTCCACCTGAAGGGAGAACCAGTTCCGCTGACACCGACCGAACGGGATCTGCTGATGACCTTGGCCCAACGGCCCTCGATGGCCTTCTCCCGCACGCAGCTCATCGAGGAGGTCTGGGGTGGCGGCTGGGTCGGGGACGAGCACCTGGTCGACGTCCACATCGCTCACCTGCGACGCAAGCTCGGAGACAACCCCGATCTCGCTCGCTACATCACCACGGTGCGCGGCATCGGTTACCGGATGGGGCCTGGATGAACAAGCGCGTCAACAAGCTCTCCAAGGGTCTGGCGCCTCGATTAGTGGCGGGCCAGATCCTGGTACTCCTTGCGGGAGCACTGACAGCCGGGCTCGTCGCCGCCGTTATCGGCCCCCCGATCTTCCACGACCACCTCCTCCAAGCGGGGCACCAGGAGAACACGCCCGAGCTGGTCCACATCGAGATGGCCTTTCGGGACGCTTCGCTCATCGCCCTGGGCGTGAGCCTGCTCATCTCTCTGACTGGGGCGACTGCGGTGGCCTGGTTCCTCGCCCGACGGCTGCGCCAACCGCTGGCGCAGATGACCTATGCCGCGCGCGAACTGAGCCGTGGCCATTACTCCACCCGCGTGCCTCATGTCGGTGCGGGGACTGAGCTCGAGACCCTCGCCGGAGCATTCAACGTGATGGCGGCCCGCTTGGAAGGAGTCGAGGACACCCGACGGCGGATGCTTTCCGACCTCGCCCACGAACTTCGCACGCCGATCGCGACCTTGAGCGCCTACCACGAGGGACTGCACGACGGCGTGGTGACCCTGGGTGATGACTCTCGTCTCGCGTTGACCGCCCAGACGGAACGGCTGGCGCGACTGGCCGAGGACATCAACGAGGTCTCCACGGCCGAAGAAGGACACCTCGTCCTCGACATCCAGCGACACAAGGTGGCCGACTTGTTGTGGGCGGCCTACGGGGACATGCGTGACAGCTACTCGGAGAAGGGCATCAACCTGGTCCTGGACGTTGACCAGGCGACAGGACTCGAGACCCTGGTCGATCCCGTCCGATTCGCCCAAGTCATGACCAACCTCCTCACCAACGCACACCGGCACACCCCTGCAGGCGGAACAGTCACCCTGACGGCCACCCGTGAAGACGGTGAGGCCATCATCACCGTCACCGACACCGGCGACGGCATGACCCCCGAGCAGGTACAGCACGCATTCGAACGCTTCTACCGCGGGGACTCGGCCCGCACCAACGACCAACGAGGATCTGGCATCGGCCTGACCATCAGCAAGGCCATCATCGACGCGCATCACGGAGGACTCACCGCATCCAGCCCCGGTCCGGGGAAGGGTTCGTGCTTCACAATCTCCCTGTCGCTCGGGCGCTGAGGCGCAAAGGCATCCTGGGAGCCAGTCGCGTTGCCTATCGTCACCGCACACACCGCGAAGAGCGCTCGGTTACTCAGGCACCTTCTAGGTCAAGGAGTTCCTGGCAGGCTGCCGACCACCGCTGTCCGGTCACAGCGGCGTGGAGAGTGGGGCCCCGTCAGCCATTGGCGGGATCACCCATCTCGGCACCATCCGCGCCGCTCGACCACCGCCGAGTGAGGGACGCGCTCGGCGCAGCCCCTCACCGTCACGCGGAAGGGACTCTTCCTTGTTCTTCAACACCCGCACTGCACGCGGCATGGGCTCTCATCGCGGTCGCCGTCGTTCACTACGTCGTGCCCGACATGACGCGCGACATCGCCACCTGGGCCTTTTCACAGGACGTGGACCAAGTGCTCCTCACGACGGTGCTCACTCACCACTTCGCAAAGAAGCGGGACGCCGCTTCTCGGGAGATGGGACAGGCGAAGAGCTAAGGACGCGCCTCCGGTCAGGGTGCTCGGCATGGCCACAGGAGCACCCTGACCTCCCGGGCTAAGGGCCATCGGCAGGACTGCCTCGTTGATGGGGTGTGGTTGACACTTCAAAGTGTATAGGGGTATACACTGAATGTAAAGCGGTATACACACACCGTGCGGCCGAAGATGCGAGGCACGCCTTGGCGGACTTGTATAGTGCTATACACGCTCCGAGGAAGGGAGGTGGCCATTGGCCACCACGCCACTGACAGAGGCCGAGATCGCCGCCTTGGTGGCCCGGCGCTATCCCGACGACGCGCGGCTCCAGGAGCTGGCGCGGACTGCTGCGAACGCCGTGCGGAGCGAGGAGCCGGCAACGGACACCTTCGACGCGATCGCGCGGCGCCATGCGGCCGCCCTGGAGGCACTGGATTCAGTGCGAGCCGAGCTGACCGGCGCGATGATCGCGGCGTCGGACACCGAGGTCTCCATTGCGGAGCGGGCTGGAGTCAGCCGCATGACAGTCCGCAAGGCCCGCGGAAAGTAGACGTCAACCGCGCCAGATGTATATGGGTAGACAAGTGAATGTCTACACGTATACAGTGAGGTGAAGTCACCCAGTACTCGACCTCACGGGGGAGCAGATGACCGCCACGCGCACGACCACGGCCACGGCCACGGCCACGGATCTCATGGCGGCGATCGCCGCCCCTGGGCTGCATGTCCAGTGGGATCGGACGGGCGGCAACTGCCGCGCTATTCGCGTCCAGACCCGGCCGGGAGCCACCGATCCTCACGTGCTGATCACCCACGAGTGCGACCCGTTCAGCGACGGTGACCTGCACGATGACCTGTGCGGCCAGCGCTTGGCGCTGTGCCTCTATGACAGCGAGGACGGTGACCCCACGGTCCACGTCGACGCCGTGAGTGATTCGCGGCGAATCGCCGAGGTCGTCGTGGGCCTGCTGGCGACGGCTCGGCTAGCGGGGTGAGTCGCCGGCGTCTGGGGTGCAGGCGAGCACGAGCAGCCGTTTGAGGGCCCCGTGGGGGCTGCGCACGAGCGCTTCTCGTAGACCGGTGACGCGGAGCCGGGGCGCGTAGACCACGACTTCTTTCTCGAAGGTCGCCCGGCCGTCGTCACCGCCGCTGTGTCGTGCGCGGTCGCCAGCGTAGAGGGCGCGGTCAGTGGTGATCGCGAGGAGCCAACCTCCGGGGGTGGCTCCTCGTTCGTCGGTGAGGTGGCCACCTAGCGCGAATTCGGAGCTGGCGGCGATGCTGGGGTCGATGCTGGCGGAGATGGGCCGACGGTGGTGCGTTAGGAGGTCTCCGGGACGTGCCTGGGTGACGGTGCGCGCGAACTGGGGATGCGCACCGCTGTGGTGCTCCCCGCGGTAGAGGGTGACGGGACGAGGCAGGCGGCTGCGCGGGTCGTTGAGGGCGTCGACGATCTCCTCGTCGTTCTCATATCCGGTGGGTCCGAGCACGCCGGGCTTGGCGGTGTAGGAGCGTCTCGCGATGGCTGCGGTGATCTCTGGAGGAAGTCCTGCGGCGTGCTCGCGCATGAGGGTCAGGTCGCCTGCGTCGAGGGTGAGCGTGCTGTCGGAGTAGATCGCGCTGGCCACACTCTCCAGCGTGACTGGGAGGTACCCACCGAACTGGCGCAGATCCTCGAGGACGGCCGCGACGTCGGGCCGGTGCCACGCTCGCCGCGGTTGGTCGCGGCCCGCGACTCGCTGGGCTGCCTCGAGGACCAGCTCGCGGTCGTAGCAGCCGGCGACATCTCGCGCCCACTGCTCGTGCGCGCGCTGTCGTCGCTCTGCTCGCGTGCGCACGAGTCTCCACCGCGATCGAAGGGCAGGGTCGTCCGCTGCCGCGCGCACTCCGGCGATTGCGTCACGGAGGGCGTCAGTAGCGCTCACAGACAGGTTCCCCACAGGCCGCGCTGTTGATGCTGAGCGTCGTCTTCGGCGGCCGCGTACTTCTCGTAGCGGGTGTGACTTCGTGCGCGGCTGGTGTTGGGTGCGTGCCCGCCGCGGATGAGGGACTCACTGACGTCGGTGGTGCCGACCTCGACGTACCGCAGGAGGCGACCGTAGCGGTCGGTATCGGGTTGTTTGGGGTCGGCGACCAGGTCGATGGTGCCGCTTCGCAGCAGCCGGGCGAGTTCGTCCTTGGCGGCGTGGGCACCGCACATGGCCGGCTGTCCGTCGCGCGCCATCTCCGGGGCATCCATTCCCAGGACGCGCACCCGGCCGAGGTCGCTGCCGCTGCTGTCACGAGCGATGATCGTGTCACCGTCGATGACTCGCACCACGGTGGCGCGGGTTGTCTCGCCGGCCCCGTCACGCAGTTGCGAAAGCGGCGGGGTGCCGTTGTGCCACCACAGCCCGGCGACGAGGCCCGCGGCGAGCACGCCTGCCGCGCCTCCTGCTGCGGAGCGGCGGTTCTGGCTATATGGCGATACCCACGTCCCGTTGCGGTAGTGGCCACTGATCGGTGTGCGTCCCATGTGTCGAGCCTTGCAGCGGGCTGCGACAGCGCTGGCTACATGCGCGGGGTGGTGCTGGGCTGGTCGGGGACCGCTCGGCGTGGCTCGTCCGCTCGACGGGTGGGGCGTCTGCTCTCGGCGCGGGGTGGGCTGGCGCTGAGATCGCGGAAGTCTCCGGTGCGGGTGTGGCGCAGCTGCATCTCCGTGTCGGTGGACGCGAGACCGGCCGCGTCGGCGGACAGGACGATCCTTTTGGCGATTGGGTCCGATTCGGGCAGCGGGACCCATGCGCCGCGCCTGACCTCGTCGAAGAGGTGCAGTCCCTGCTCGCCGCGCTCGGTGATCGCTCGGGCCGGAATGGCGATCTGGCCCCCTTCGACCAGGGACCGTGTCACCTCGGCGTACTTGCGGGCGGTGGCGGCGATCTGTGGGCTGAGGTCGGCGATGGCTCGGAGCGTCGAGGGGGCGTCCAGACGCGTGGCGATGTCGGCTGGGGTCGCCCAGGCGCGTCCCGCGCGCAGGTGATGGCGGATGCTCTCGTGCAGGCGCTGGGTCGCCGCGAGTTGCTCGTAGTCAGAGCGTCCCGCTGGCTGGGTTCCCACCTGTGGTGGCCATGCTTGGGCTGCTTGGGTCCACGCTTCTTGGGCGTCGGCCAGGGAGTCGGCTGCGGCCTTGATTTCCAGCCGTGGTGTGTCTTCGCTGAGGGTGGATGCGCCCAGAACCAAGGTGGTCGCGGCGTGGAGGTACTGCAGGTCTCCGGGCACGGTGTGTATCAGGCGCGCGTCGGCTTGCCGCGGCTCCAGCGCCCGCTGAGTGGCCGTGGCCCAGTCGGCGATCGAGGCCGAGAGCGTGCCGGGGGCCGGCACGAGACCTGGGACCGGCCCCTGGGGCGTGTTCTGCGCGGGGCGGCAGGCCCTCGTCAGGGCGTCGATGGCCGTCAGCTCCCTGTGGCGGACGTGACTGTCAGCGGCACGGGAGACCGAGGCTGCCGCGACGCGGCTGACCGCACCGACGGCGGTCGTCATGCGGGAGAGAGCAGTGGCGGCGTGCTCGGCGGTGAAGTCGGCTCGGTACCGCGCGGAGGTGACCATCTCCGATGCGAGAGCCATGGACTTGGTCAGGGTCGTGATCTCTGGGCGGGGCGTCAGCGGGGTGCTCTGTGGTCGAGGCGCGGGAAGGTTCCCCAGTGCGTCGATAACGCGGCGTGCCGTGGTGCCGTCTCCCGCTGGTGGGAATGCCCGTAGGGCCGGTATGGCCGCATCGGCGAGGGCTCGCAGGTCGACTAGTGCCTGCGCGGCTGGCGTATTGAGGATCGGGGCGTTGGAGTGAAGCCTCTGTCGGCGGGGCTCACCTTCGGCCAGCGTGGTCTTGGTGACCTGGCCGGCCGCTGCGGGACGACGCGACGCGGGCTGCTCAGTCGAGGAGGTCGGCGGCGCGAGCGGGCTCGGCGTAGGCGACGGCCAGCGACTCGACCGTCTCGTGGGCGTTGAGCCCGCTCGGGTTGGGCACGACCCACAGCCGGGCGCCCTCGACGGGCTCGGGCTGCTCGCCCGTCTGCGCCTTGCGCACCCCGAAGGCCTGGCGGTAGGCAGTGATCCCCGCGACGGCGACGACGGCCGGCCGGGTGCGGGCGATGGTGGCCAGCAGGCGCTCGCCGCCCTCGCGCAGCTCGTCGGCCGTGAGCTCGTCGGCGCGGGCGGTGGCCCGGCGGACCAGGTTGGTGATGCCGACGCCACGCTCGCGCAGGTGCTCGCGGTCCTCGTCGGTCATGCCAGCGGCGGGGTCGACGGCCCGCGTGAGGACGCCCGCCCGCAGCAGCGCCGGGTAGAAACGGTTGCCCGGGTGCGCGAAGTGGGTCTGCGTCGCCGCGGTCCACAGCCCGGGGTTGATCCCGACGAAGAGCAGCCGCAACTCCTGGCCGGGGCCCGGCAGCAGATCGGGCACCTCGGCGTCGCGGTAGGACTCTAGCTCGGCACGGGTGAAGCTGCGGCGGGCACTCGGCATGTCCGTCACCCTAGATCGGCCTCTGGGTGGAGGTGGGCGCGACCGGATAGTCGGACGCAGATACCTCTACCCGGGACGTAGGGCGAAGTGGGACCCGGGCTCAGGCGCTGGCGCGGAAGGCCCGCAGCCGCAGGCTGTTGCTCACGACGAAGACGCTGGACAGGGCCATCGCGGCACCGGCGAGCATCGGGTTGAGCAGCCCGAGCGCCGCGAGCGGGATCGCCGCGGTGTTGTAGGCGAAGGCCCAGAAGAGGTTGGCCTTGATCGTGCCGAGCGTCTTGCGCGAGAGGCGGATCGCGTCGACCGCAGCCCGCAGGTCCCCTCGCACGAGGGTGATGTCGGCGGCCTCGATCGCCACGTCGGTGCCCGTGCCCATCGCCAGACCGAGGTCGGCCTGCGCGAGCGCGGGTGCGTCGTTGACCCCGTCGCCGACCATCGCGACGACCTTGCCCGCGCCCTGCAGGCGCGTGACGACGTCGACCTTGTCGGCGGGCATGACCTCGGCGATGACCTCGTCGATGCCGACCTCGGCGGCGACCTGCTCGGCGACCGCGCGGTTGTCCCCGGTGAGCAGGACGGGGGTGAGGCCGAGCTTCTTCAGCCCGGCGATGGCCTCGGCGCTCGTCGGCTTGACCGTGTCGGAGACGACGAGCACGCCACGGGCCTGCCCGTCCCAGCCGACGGCGATCGCCGTGCGCCCCTCGGCCTCGGCGGCCGCCTTGGCTGCGGCCAGCTCGCCGTCGAGCGCCATGGCCCAGTCGGCGAGCAGCGACTCACGGCCGGCGACGACCGCGTGTCCGTCGACGACGCCGGTGACGCCCTGGCCCTGCACGTTGTCGAAGCCCTCGACGCCCGGCAGGTCGCCGACCTCGGCAGCGGCTCCCTTCGCGATGGCCTGGGCGATGGGGTGCTCCGACGCGTGCTCGAGGGCCCCGGCCAGCCGGAGGAGATCGGTGCGGTCCACCCCCTTCGCCGGGACGGAGTCGACGAGGGCCATGGCACCGGACGTGACCGTGCCGGTCTTGTCGAGGACGATCGTGTCGACCGTGCGCGTGGCCTCCAGGATCTCGGGGCCCTTGATGAGCACGCCCATCTGCGCGCCGCGACCCGTGCCGACGAGCAGGGCGGTGGGCGTCGCCAGACCGAGCGCGCACGGGCAGGCGATGATGAGGACCGCGACGGCCGCGGTGAAGGCGGCGCTCACGGGGAATCCGGCGCCGAGCCAGGCACCGAGGGTCGCGACGGCGATCGCGATGGCGACGGGGACGAACACCCCCGAGACCGTGTCGGCGAGGCGCTGGACCTCGGCCTTGCCGGACTGCGCGTCCTCGACGAGTTGGGCCATCTGCGCCAGCTGGGTGTCGGAGCCGACCCGGGTGGCGCGCACGACCAGCCGGCCACCCTCGTTGACCGTCGCGCCGGTCACGGCATCGCCCTCGCCGACCTCGACCGGGACGGACTCGCCGGTGAGCATCGAGGCGTCGATCGCGCTCGTGCCCGAGGTGATGACGCCGTCGGTCGCGACCTTCTCACCCGGCCGCACGACGAACTCGTCGCCGACCGACAGCTCCTCGACCGGGATCCGTACCTCGGTGCCACCGCGCAGGACGGCGACCTCCTTGGCGCCGAGCTCGAGCAGCGCGCGCAGGGCGTCGCCGGCGCGGCGCTTGGACCGCTTCTCGAAGTAGCGCCCCATGAGGATGAAGGTGATGACGCCGGCGGCGACCTCGAGGTAGATGCTGCCGAGGCCGTCGCTGCGCGAGATCGTCAGCTCGAAGGCGTGCGTCATCCCGCGGTCGCCGGCGGTGCCGAAGAAGAGCGCGACGACCGACCACAGCCAGGCCGACAGCGTGCCGACGGAGATGAGCGTGTCCATCGTCGCGGCCCCGTGGCGCAGGTTGGTCCACGTCGCGCGGTGGAAGGGCCAGCCGGCCCAGAAGACGACCGGCGTCGCGAGCACGAGCGAGGCGAAGCCCCAGTAGTCGAACTGCAGGGCCGGGACCATCGCCAGCAGGATGACCGGGACGGCGAGCACGGCCGAGCCGATGAGTCGCTGGCGCAGGGCGGTCAGCTCACGGTCCTGCGGCGCCTCCTCCTCGGACGAAGGGGGTTCCGCCGCCGGCAGGGTCGCGGTGTAGCCGGTCTGCTCGACGACCGTGATGAGGTCCTGCGGGTCGGTGCCGAAGGGGGCGGTGACCGTCGCCTTCTCGGTCGCGTAGTTGACGCTCGCGGTGACGTCGTCGAGCTTGTTGAGCTTGCGCTCGATGCGGCCCGCGCACGACGCGCAGGTCATGCCGCCGATCTGCAGCTCGACGGTCGAGGTGGTGACCGGGTCCGTCTCAGTGGTCATGGTCGGTGTCTCCGTGCGAGGTGCTGGGGGTTGCGGTGCTGCCCGCGGGGCTGCTGCCCGCGGTGTCGACGACGAGCGGCGCCGTGTGCACCTGCCCGTCGACCTTGACGTCGAGGTAGAGCAGGTAGCGCCCGGGCGTCGGGGCCGTGGTGACGAAGTCGATCTCGGGACCGCCGGGCTCGGCGGCCGTGGGCGCCTCGCCCTCGGGGTGGACGTGGAGGTAGGCCAGGTCGCCCTCGCGCAGCGCGACGAGGTGGCCGGCGGCGCCGAGGTAGGGCTCGATCGTCGTCACGGGCTCGCCGTCGCGCTCGACCCGCAGGGTGAGGCGCGACTCCTCGCCGAGCACGAGGTCGCCCTCGATACTGACGTCGAGGCCGGCGACGCTCGTGGTCCGGGTCGGTTGCGACCCGGTGGGGGTGAGGTCACCGGCGACGTCGACGGTGGAGGTGAGGGTCACCCCTTCGTCGGCGTCGGCCGGGGTGGTGTCGGCGTAGAGGCGGTAGGTGCCGGCGGCCTGCCAGGTCCACGGCAGCGACCACGTGCCGTCGGCGGCGCGCTGCGGGTGGACGTGGCGGAAGTGCTGGCCGTCGCTGCGTACGACGACCAGGTGCAGCTCCTCCTCGTGCTCGATGGAGTAGTCGGTGACCGGGTCGCCGTCGGCGTCGGTGACCGTCAGCTCGAGGCGGCCGCGCTCGTCGACCTCGGTCGGGGCGGAGACGCCGGTGAGGCGGTAGTTGTCCTGCTCGAGCGCCAGGCCCGCGGGTGCGGCTGCGTCGTCGTGGGCGGAGTGGTCACCGGCGGCGTCGCCGGTGCCGTCGTCGTTGGGGGAGGCGTGCTCGCCGCCGTGGGTGGTGCTCTCCTGCGCCCAGGCCCGCGCGGTCTCCTCGGGTACGACCGCGCGGGCCGTGACCGCGGCGAGCGCGAAGACGACCGCGAGGGCGAGACCGAAGAGACCGAGACGGGTCGGGGCGTTCATCCTCAGGCCTTGGTGGCCGTGTAGCCGGCCTCGGTGACTGCGGCGATGACGGCCGCGTCGTCGACGTCACCGGAGACGACGAGCTTGCCGGTCGCGGAGCTCACCTCGACGACCTCGGCGCCGGGGATCTCGCTGACCTCCTCGCGGACGGACATCTCGCAGTGGCCGCAGGTCATGCCGGTCACCTGGTACTCGGTGGTGGTGCTCATCGGGGGTCCTCTCTCATACCTGTGGGGGGTATCTGACGAGGACAACTGTATGCCCCCTTGAGGTATTCCGACACCGGGTGTCGAGGAGGTGCGACTCAGTCGCGGGCGTAGCCGCCCAGTCCGCCCGGGAGAAAGTCCGCGTAGTGCCCGACGAGCTCCGCGCGGGTGAGCGACGGCTCGGCGAACCACCAGTGGCCGAGGCGCTCGGCGATGCCCGGTCTCGTCGGCAGGCTGCTGCGCAGGCGGCTGGGGCGCCGCCTCTTCGACATCAACCTGCCGCAGATGTCACCCGAAGGCTGAACTTCGGCTACTCCTACGCCGACTCGACGATCATCGTCGGCGACGGGGAGGCAGCGCCGGTCTACGACATGGGCTCGCACACGCCCTCGACCGTGTCCGGGTGCCGCCTGCCGCACCACGAGGTCGACGGCAGGAACATCCGCTGCTCGTGCGGGCCGATGCCCACGTCGTCTGGCAGGGCAGCGTCCTGCCCGACGACGTGGCGACCCTCGTCGCGACCCTCCGGGGTGCGATGCCAATGCCGTGCTGTCAGAGGGCTACTTCAGGTGGTCTGCGCAGGACTCGGCCCTGCTCGTCACCGAGGTCTCCTTCGAGCGCTCCTGCCTGCCCGTGCACGTGCGGGCCTTCCACCGGGCGCACGTCGACGGGCCCGACCTGCAGGCGCACGAGCTCGCCCTCGAGCACGGCGACCGGGTGCACCTCGTGCGGCCGGAGGCGGCGCCCGGGGTGCACGGACTCGAGTGGAGCTGGCCGGACTGATCGGCCGATGGCGGGGATGGACCGGCACAATGACGGCATGCCACACCGTCAGGAGACCGTCCGCGAGGCCCTGATCGTGGCCAACCCCACCGCCCGCAACGGCAGGGCCGAGGCCATGGTGCCGGTCGCGGCCGACATCCTGCGCGGCCACGGCTGGTCGGTCGACGTCGAGATCACCCGCTCCGCCGAGCACGCGAGCGAGATCGGGGCCGCCGGCTCGCCCGACGGTCCGGTGCTCGTCGCTCTCGGCGGCGACGGTCTCGTCGCCTGCGTCGCGCAGGGCGCGATCCGCTCCGGGGCGGTGGTGGCGCCGCTGCCGGGTGGCCGCGGCTGCGACTTCATGCGGGCTCTTGGCGCGTCGCTCGACCTGCGCGAGGCCGCAGCCGGCCTCCCCTTCGCCACGGAGCGTCGGGTCGACGTCGGGATGGCGGGGGAGACGCCCTTCCTCGGAGTGGCCACGGTGGGCTACGAGTCGCGGGCGAACGAGTACGCCAACGACGCGCCGGCGTGGGTGCCGGGTGCGCTCGTCTACGCGTACGGCGGGGCGCGCTCGCTCGTCGAGACCCGTCCCTTCGACATCGACATGAGTGTCGACGGGGTGCCCCGTCGGGTCGAGGGGTGGAGCATCGCGGTCGGCAACTCGGGTCGCTACGGCGCCGGCATGCAGGTCAACCCCGGGGCGCTGCTCGACGACGGTGAGCTCGACGTGACGACTGTCGAGAACGTCTCGCGGTGGAAGTTCCCCATCCTGCTGCCGCGGTACTTCCGCGGGACGCAGATCGACGGCGTCGGCATCCGCGCCGACCGGGGCCGGGAGATCGAGATCGCCTCTCCTGCAGGGCGCGTCGTGTACGCCGATGGCGACCCCGTCGGGCAGACCCCGATGCGCTTCACCGTGCGGCCGGAGGCCCTGCGGGTGCTCGTCGCCCCAGCGGGCTGAGGCCGCCGGGGTGTCGTGACACCGGGTGCGTGCTGAGGTCAGGGCTCAGCGGCGCAGGATCTCCGACGCCATCGCCAGCCCGGCCTCGCGCTCGGGCTGGATGATCCGGCTGACCCCTAGGCGGGTGAGCGCCTCGACGTGCTGCCGCGAGCCGGCCTTGGCCCAGATCTCGCGGACGCCGAGCTCGTTGAGGGCTGTGGCGGTCATCAGCGAGGCAGCGACGTGGGTCATGCCGAGGACGACGAGCGTGTCCGGGCGGATGTCGAGCTGCCGCAGGGTCTCCTCGTCGCGGGCCTCGGCGATCGCCAGGTGGTCGACCTGGTCGGCGAGTGCGGTGACGGCTGCCTCGTCCACGTCGACACCCAGGACCCGCCGGCCCTCCTCGACGAGGCGCAGCGCGAGCGCCGAGCCAAACCGGCCGAGGCCGATGACGGCGACGTCGTACCTAGCCAACGAGGATCCTCTCCTCCGGGACCTCGTAGCGCCGAGGTCGGTTGCGCAGCGCCAGGGCGGCGCCGAGGGTGATCGGGCCGAGGCGGCCGAGGAACATCATCGCCACGAGGATCAGCTGGCCGGCCGGCGGGATGTCCGCGGTGATGCCGGTGGACATGCCGACGGTGCCGAAGGCCGAGATCGCCTCGAAGAGCACGACGTCGAGGCGGAAGGGGGTGAGCACGAGCAGCGCGCCGGTCGCGGTGGCGACGAGGCCGGTGCCGAGCAGGGCGACGGTGAGCGCCTGACGCATGTTGGCGGGGGAGAGGCGACGGGTGAGCACGCGCACGGTCGGCTCGCCGCGCAGCTCGGCCCAGATGACGAAACCGAGGACGGCGAAGGTGGCGACCTTGATGCCCCCGGCGGTGCCGGCGCTGCCGCCGCCGACGAACATCAGTCCGTCGAGGAGCAGCAGGCTCTCCTGGCGGAGCGCCCCGATGTCGACGCTGTTGAAGCCGGCCGTGCGGGCGACCACGGACTGGAAGGCGGCGGCGAGGACCTTGCCGCCCGTGCCCATCGGGCCGAGCGTGTCCTCGTTGTCCCACTCGACGACGGCGAAGAGCAGGGTGCCGACGACCCACAGCACGACCGAGCCCCAGATGGTGATCGTCGCGTGGATCGTCCACCGCCGGTAGGGCTCGCGCCAGTGACGGAAGAGCTCCCACCACACGGGGAAGCCGAGCCCGCCGATCATCACCGAGAGCATGAGGGGCACGCACATCCACGGGTCCTGCGCCCACTGGACGGCACTGTCCGGCAGCAGGCCGAAGCCGGCGTTGTTGAAGGCCGAGACCGAGTGGAAGACGCCCGAGTAGACCGCCTCGCCCCACCCGTCGTGGTAGGCCGTCCGCAGCCGGACGGTGAGCACCACAGCGGAGACGAGCTCGACGGCGAGGGTGAAGCGGAGGACGCCGACGAGCACCTGCCCGGGCGTGCGCTGGGCGAGCGAGCGGGCCTCCGCGACGGTGAGGACACCGGCGGGGGCCGAGAGCTTGCGGCCGATGAGCATGACGAGCAGCGTCGCCACGGACATGACGCCGAGGCCGCCGATCTGGATGAGCGCGAGGATGACCAGCTCACCGAAGGTCGACCAGTGGCCACCGGTGTCGACCGTGACGAGCCCGGTGACGCAGGTGGCCGAGGTGGCGGTGAAGAGCGCGGTCAGCGCGTCGGTCGGCTCCCGGCTCTCGGCCGCGAAGGGGGTCATCAGCACGAGCGTCCCGACCGCGATCGTCGCCGCGAAGCCCAGCATGACCGTGCGGGCCGGGTTCGCCACGAGACGGTTGAGCAGATGCGCGCTCGGCGCGGCCTGGTCCACGCCGCAGGACGCTACTCCTCCTCGGAGCAGTCGTCGCTCTCCCGGTCCCTGCCCTTCGAGACGTCGGCCGCAGGCGGCCGCCTCCTCAGGACCCGGGGGTCGCGCAGCGCTGTCACCAAGGGCGTCGGGGCAGACTGAGCGGATGCGCCGCTTCGAAGAGCTCGCTTGGAGCGAGACCCCCAGAGGTGAGATCAGCCTGCGTCGGCGGATCGAGCCGACGCTCAAGGTCGAGGTCTACGAGGTCAAGCTCGGTGACGAGTTCCTCATGTCGAGCCTCTTCACCGTTGCCGAGATCGAGCTGGCTCGCCTCGGTCTGGCCAGGGCGAAGGGGGAGCAGCTCGACGTCGTCGTCGGCGGCCTGGGCCTCGGGTGCACCGCCAAGGCGGCGCTGGAGGACCCGCGGGTGAGCTCAGTGCTCGTCGTCGACGCCATGCCCGAGGTCATCGACTGGCACGAGCGCGAGCTGCTGCCGGACGCGCCCGCCGTCGTGCGCGACGAGCGCACGCGCCTGCTCCTCGGCAACTTCTTCGAGCTCGCCGCGTCCGAGGAGGGCTTCGACCCGGACGAGCCCGGCCGGCTGCACGACGCGGTGCTGCTCGACATCGACCACACGCCGCACCACCTGCTCCACCCCGACCACGCCCCCTTCTACTCGGTCGACGGCCTGCAGCGGCTGCGCGCGCACCTACGTCCCGGCGGCGTCTTCGCCATGTGGTCCGACGACCCGCCGGACGCCGACTTCTGCGCGCTGCTCGAGCAGGTCTTCGACGAGGTCGAGGCGCACGTCGTCGCCTTCGACAACTTCCTCACGGGCGGGGTGTCGAGCAACACCGTCTACGTCGCGGTCTGAGCCGTCAGCCGGGTCGGTAGGTGTCCCGGCGGCGCGGGGCGGCCTCCGGGTCCTGAGGAGGAGGCCGCCCTGCGGCCGACGTCTCGAAGGGCAGGGGTCTGGCCGGGAAACCTGCAGATGGCCGGGAAGGCCGGACATGGCCGCGCAATTGCTCGGCCAGTTCTGGATATCCCGGCCAGGTCAGACCTTCCCGGCCCGGCGAGCCCCTCCTCCCCGCCTGAAAGGGGATGTGCGAGGCCGGGAACAACCTCCCTTCGCTCGTAGTTGAGCCAAGTGAACTCAACTTTGGGGTCACGGATTTGCGCAAGCCGCGGACGGGATCCTAAGTTGAGCGACAGCAACTCAACTCGCGTCGGGGTGACCACCTCGACCACCCGAACAAAGGAGCGCCCCATGGCTCGTGCCGTTGGCATCGACCTCGGAACCACCAACTCTGCCGTCGCCGTCCTCGAGGGTGGCGAGCCCACGATCATCGCGAACGCCGAGGGTGGCCGCACCACCCCGTCCGTCGTCGCCTTCTCCAAGGGCGGCGAGGTCCTCGTCGGCGACATCGCCAAGCGTCAGGCGGTGACCAACGCCGACCGCACCATCCGCTCGGTCAAGCGCCACATGGGCACCGACTGGACGACCGACGACATCGACGGCAAGAAGTACACCGCCCAGGAGATCAGCGCCCGCACGCTGCAGAAGCTCAAGCGCGACGCCGAGTCCTACCTCGGTGAGGACGTCACCGACGCGGTCATCACCGTCCCCGCCTACTTCGACGACGCCGAGCGCCAGGCCACCAAGGAGGCCGGCGAGATCGCGGGCCTGAACGTCCTGCGCATCGTCAACGAGCCCACCGCGGCCGCCCTGGCCTACGGCCTCGACAAGGGCAAGGAGGACGAGCTCATCCTCGTCTTCGACCTCGGTGGCGGCACCTTCGACGTCTCCCTGCTCGAGGTCGGCAAGGACCCCGAGGACGGCTTCTCCACCATCCAGGTCCGCGCGACCTCCGGTGACAACCAGCTCGGTGGCGACGACTGGGACGAGCGCATCGTCAAGCACCTGCTGACGCAGGTGAAGAACACCACCGGCGTCGACCTCTCCGGCGACAAGATCGCCATGCAGCGTCTGCGTGACGCGGCGGAGCAGGCGAAGAAGGAGCTCTCCTCCTCCTCGACCACGTCGATCAACCTGCAGTACCTGTCCATGGGCGAGAACGGCCCCATCCACCTCGACGAGTCGCTCTCCCGCGCGAACTTCGAGCAGATGACCAAGGACCTGCTCGACCGGACCAAGACCCCCTTCGAAAACGTCATCAAGGACGCGGGCGTCCAGCTCTCCGACATCGACCACGTCGTCCTCGTCGGTGGCTCCACCCGCATGCCGGCCGTCAGCGAGCTCGTCAAGCAGCTCACCGGTGGCAAGGAGCCCAACAAGGGCGTCAACCCGGACGAGGTCGTCGCGCTCGGCGCGGCCCTGCAGGCCGGTGTCCTCAAGGGCGAGCGCAAGGACGTCCTGCTCATCGACGTCACGCCGCTCTCCCTCGGCATCGAGACCAAGGGTGGCCTCTTCACCAAGCTCATCGAGCGCAACACCGCCATCCCGACGAAGCGCTCCGAGGTCTTTTCCACCGCCGAGGACAACCAGCCCTCCGTGCTGATCCAGGTCTTCCAGGGTGAGCGCGAGATCGCGCAGCAGAACAAGAACCTCGGCACCTTCGAGCTCTCCGGCATCGCGCCGGCGCCGCGCGGCGTGCCGCAGGTCGAGGTCACCTTCGACATCGACGCCAACGGCATCGTCCACGTGACGGCCAAGGACCGGGGCACCGGCCAGGAGCAGAAGATCACCATCTCCGGCGGCTCTGCGCTGTCGAAGGAGGAGATCGAGCGCATGGTCAAGGAGGCCGAGGCCCACGCCGATGAGGACAAGGCCCGGCGCGAGGAGACCGAGGCCCGCAACAACGCGGAAAACCTCGTCTACTCGACCGAGAAGTTCCTCGGCGAGTCCGGTGACAAGCTGACCGACGAGCAGCGCAAGCCTGTCGACGACGCGCTCGCCGACCTCAAGGAGGCCCTCAAGCCGGAGTCCGGCGTGAGCGTCGAGGAGCTGACCAAGAAGGTCGACACCCTCAACGAGGAGTCGCAGAAGATGGGCGCCGCCCTCTACGCGGCCTCCGCGGAGCAGGGCGAGGGCGCGGCCCCCGGCGGCGACGCCGGCGCCGAGCAGCCCGCTCCCGAGGGTGACGACGACATCGTCGACGCAGAGGTCGTCGACGACGACGAGGAGAAGAAGTGACCGACCCCAACCAGCCGATCGAGCCCGAGGTGACCGCCGACGCGGCGAACCCGGAGGCCGAGGAGCAGGTCGTCGAGGCCGAGGTGGTCGACGAGGCTGCAGCTGACGCTGCGCCCGAGTCGGCCACCCCGGCCGACGGGGCCGCCCCGGCCCCGGGCGACGGGGAGGCCGCCGGCGACGCCGAGGTCCACCCCGACACGGCCCGCGCCGACCAGCTCCAGGACGACTACCTGCGCCTGCAGGCCGAGTACGTCAACTACAAGCGGCGCGTCGACCGGGACCTGCCGGTGCACAAGGAGCGCGCAGTCCACGACCTGCTCGAGTCGCTCCTGCCGGTCCTCGACGAGATCCACCTCGCCGAGCAGCACGGCGACCTGCCGGAGGGCAGCCCCTTCCGGGCGATCGCCGACAAGCTCGAGCAGGTCCTCGCCAAGCAGGGTCTGGAGCGCGTGGGCGTCAAGGGCGAGGCCTTCGACCCCAACGTGCACGAGGCCCTCATGCACGGCGCGTGGGACGCCTCCGACACGGAGCTGCCGAGCGACGCGACGGCCACGACCGTCGTCACCGTGCTCCAGCCCGGCTACCGCGCCGGCGAGCGCGTCCTGCGCGCCGCCCGCGTCGCGGTCGCCGACCCGCAGTAACCACCACCGAGAGGAGGAGACATGGCCAGTCAGGACTGGTTGGACAAGGACTTCTACGCGGTCCTGGGCGTCGCCAAGGACGCTGATACCGCGGACATCAAGAAGGCCTACCGCAAGCTCGCCAAGCAGTACCACCCCGACCGCAATGCCGGGGACGACGCCGCCGAGCAGAAGTTCAAGGACGTCGGCGAGGCGCATGCCGTGCTCTCCGACCCGGAGCAGCGTCGTGAGTACGACGCCATCCGCTCGATGGCCGGCGGCGGTGCGCGATTCACCGCCGGCGGCCCGGGTGGGGGCGCTGGCTTCGAGGACATCTTCTCGGCCTTCGGCGGGGGTGGGGGCGGCTCGCGGGTGCGCTACAGCACCGGCGGCGGCTCCCCCTTCGCCGGGGGTGGGGCGGGTGAGCCCGACCTCGAGGACATCCTGTCGATGTTCGGCGGGGGTGGCGGCGCCGGCTTCGGCGGGCAGGGTGCGGGCTTCCGCGCCCCGCGGGGCCCGGTCAAGGGCCAGGACCTCACCGCCCGCACCGAGCTGTCCTTCCGCGACGCCGTCGAAGGGCGGACGATCTCGCTGAGCGTCAACGGCGAAAAGGTCAACGCCAAGATCCCTGCCGGCGTCAAGGACGGCCAGAAGATCCGCCTGCGCGGCAAGGGAGGTCACGGCGATCAGGGCGGGCCCCGCGGTGACCTCATCCTCACCGTGTCGGTGGGCAAGCACCCGGTCTACGGCCGCGACGGCGACAACCTGACCCTCGACCTGCCGGTGACCTTCGCCGAGGCCGCCCTCGGTGCCACGGTCGCCGTGCCGACCCTCGACGGGTCGCAGGTCAAGGTCAGGATCGCGCCGGGGACCCCGAGCGGCCGCGTCCTGCGGCTCAAGGGGCGCGGCATCGCGACGAAGAGGGCCACCGGCGACCTGCTCGCCAAGGTCCAGATCATCGTGCCGACCGATCTCAGCGAGGCCGAGCGCGAGGCCGTCGAGGTCCTGCGCGATGCTCGCACCGACGACCCGCGCGCCGCGCTGGTCGCCGCCGCGAGCGCCTGACCACGACACTGATGGCGAGCCGGTGGCGACGGAGATGACGAAGGGAGGTGGGCCCGATGGCCCGGATCTCAGGACTGAGCAGTGACGACCGCACGCCCGTCTTCGTCATCTCCGTCGCCGCCGAGCTCGCCGGCATGCACGCGCAGACGCTGCGCCAGTACGACCGGATCGGGCTCGTCACCCCGTCGCGCACCCGCGGCGGCGGTCGGCGCTACAGCGCCGCCGACGTCACCCGGCTGCGCGAGGTGCAGCGCCTCTCCCAGGAGGAGGGCGTCTCGCTCGCGGCGATCCAGCGGATCTTCGACCTCGAGCACCAGGTCGAGGCCCTGCGCGCCCGGGTCGCCGAGCTCGACGACGAGTTGGACGCCGCGCGCGAGCAGCTCGGCGAGGGCCGGCGCTTCTTCGCCGTCGGCTCGCAGGGCGACATCGTCGCGCTGCGGCACGGCCAGCGGCCGCGACCCCGCAGCGGCGGGCAGGCGCTCGTCGTGTGGCAGCCGCGCTGAGCCTCCCTTCGCGCCGTCAGACCCGCTCGAGCAGGTCGCCCCACTCCCGCAACCGTCGCTCGACGGCTGCCTGCTCGGCGGCCAGCCGCTTCATCCCGTCACTCGGGTGGATCGGCTCGGGCCACTTCGGGCGGGTCGTGTCCCCTTCGTACTCGCCCCGCAGCCGCCGCCGCACGAGCGGGACGACCTCGTCGCGGACGAACTCCGCCTCGACGCGCACGGAGTGCCGCCACCCGGGCTGGTCGGCGGTCACGAGGTCGCTGAGCTTGAGCGTGTGGGGCACGCCGAGGGCCTCCGCGACGACGGCCGCCATCCGCTTGTGGCCCGGCCGGGCCATGTGGATCCGGTCGAGCGACCACAGCGCCTTGTCGTCGTACTCGCGCAGCAGGTCGTGGTCGACGAGCGTGGCGTCGTGGGTCGACGCAAGGTCGCGGATCGCGGCGTTGAAGGCGTGCACCCGCTTGGTGAGCGGCTTGAGCAGCCCCGTTGCCTGCGGCACGAAGGTCGTGAAGACGATGACCTCGGCACCCGACCCGACGAGCCGCACGAGGGCGCGCTCGTAGCGCTCCGCGATGCCGGTGACGTCCGCGCGCAGGGACAGCAGGTCGTTGCCCCCGGCGCAGAAGGAGATGTGCGTGGGCCGCAGCGCGAGGGCCGCGTCCAGCTGGTCGTCGACGACCTGGTCGAGGAACTTGCTGCGGATCGCGAGGTTGGCATAGCGCCACGTCGGGTCCGCCCGCCCGAGCTGCCGCGCGAGTCGGTCGGCCCACCCGCGCACCTGGTTGGGGTAGTGGAGGTTGGGGTCACCCACGCCCTCGGTGAAGGAGTCGCCGACGGCGACGAAGAGCCCGCTCATGTCCTTCGTCATGCTGGTGGCGGCCTGCCCACGGATCAAGGGGGCGGGGGCTCCCTTCGCCGTCCCGCCGCCGGGAGTTCACCGACGAAGGGGGAGGGCGTCGCGTGCCGATGTCGGTGGGGGCTGGCAGGCTGGCGCCATGCCTCGACCCCAGGACGCCGCCTCCGTCTTCGACCGCAAGCACACGCCGCTCATGCGGCTCATCGACGCCACCGACCCGCAGGCCCTCGCCGGGGACAGCCCGTGCGACGGGTGGAGCGGACTCGACGTCATCCAGCACCTCATCGACACGCAGCGCGACTTCCTGCTCAAGGCGGGCGCCGACCTGCCCGACCCGGCGCCGACGGTGGCCGCGCTCGGGCCGGCGACCGCCTGGCGCACGCACGCCGAGGGCGTCGCCCGCCAGCTCGCCGACGACACCCTCGCCGAGCGGCCGTACGAGACGCCCTTCGGCGCGACGACGATCGGCGCGGCCTTCGACCGCTTCTACGGCTTCGACCTGCTCGTCCACCGGTGGGACATCGGCGCGAGCGCCGGGGTGCCGGTCGAGCTGAACGAGGCCGAGCTCGACGAGGTCGAGGCGGCGATCGCCGGCTTCGGCGACGCGATCCGCGGTGACGGGGTGTGCGGCCCAGCGGTCCACGTCGGTCCGGACGCCTCGCGGCAGGACCGGGCGCTCGGCCTCACCGGACGGGACCCCCGCTAGCTGCTCACCGCGGCCGCGAGGCGACCGAGCGTGTCCTCGAGCTGTGACTCCTGGACGAGCGGGAAGCCGACCTTCTCGAGCAACGCCTTGTCGGTGACGCCGCTCCAGTCGTAGGTGTGCGTGACGAGGGTGCTGTCAGGACCCTGCGGCTCCAGCTCCCACAGCCACTCCCACCCGGGCGGCTCGGTGCCGGCCGGAGCCGTCTTCCAACCGACCATCTTGTGGGGGTCGAAGGCGGTCACGTGGTTGTCGGTCTGGTAGTCGCCGCCCATGTGGTCGCCGGACATGTTCATCGTGAAGACCTCGCCGACGGCCTGGATGCGGTCGGTCTTCTCGTCCGAGCGGACGAAGCCGGAGCCGTCGAGCTCCGCGTGCCGCTCGGGATTGGTCAATACCTCGAAGATGTCCTTGGCGGACGCGTCGATGGTGCGCTGGACAGTGATCTTGTTTTCCTGTGCCATCCCCCGACGACACCACGCCCAGCACCTGTTGTCCACCCCCGACGCGTGACAGGCTGGTGGCATGTCCGAGCACCTGATGGTCTTCCCCGACCGTGACGACGCCGACCGCATCGCCGAGGACCTGCGCGACGAGGGCTTCACCGAGGTCCGGGTCGTGCGCGAGGCCCTCGCCGGCGAGGACGACAGCGAGGACCACGAGTGGGCGGTGCACGTGCGCGAGGACATGGTCGCCGACGAGTCGACCGCGGTGGCCCAGGGGCTGCGGGAGCGCTTCGCCGCACTCGCCGAGGAGCACGACGGCTGGTACGACCCGGACCCGACGACGCGCGCCTGACCCCCCTTCGGCATTGCTGGATCGGGTCACCTTTGTGTCACGATGTCGTGAATACGCGCGCCCAGGGATGCCGAGCACCAGCCATGCAGCCCGGCGGTCCCCATCACGCGGAGGTTGGCACCCGTGTCCGACAGCACCACCCCTGAGAGCCGGCGTGCTCTCGGAGAGCGCGGCATCATCGCGCGGCGCAAGGCACGCCAGAGCCGGCGGTACTACACGCTGACCGCGGCGAGCACGGTCATCCCCGGGCTCGGTCTCATCCGCACCCGCCGGAGGACGGGCATCACCATCGTGACCGCCTTCGTCGCGACGATCCTCCTCGTGCTCGGCTGGGCCCTGGCCAAGGGCGTGACCTCGTCGATCATCGGGGTCGGCGTGAGCCGGCGGGCCCTCATGGTGCTCATCCCGATCATCGTCATCGGGGCGATCGTGTGGATCTGGGGCATCATCACCACTGCCCGCGACAACCTGCCCGAGGGCACCTCCGGGCGGCCGCGGGTCGCCATGGTCGTCTTCGCGGCGCTCGCGGCGCTCCTCGTCTTCGCCCCCGCGGCGCAGTCAGTGCGCTATGCAGTCATCCAGCGCTCGCTCATCGGCTCGGTCTTCGAGGACCTGCGGCCCGATGGTGCCGCGGCTCCCGGCGAGGGCGACGACCCGTGGGCCGGCACCGACCGGGTCAACATCATGCTCGTCGGCTCGGACGCCGGAGCCGACCGCGACGGCATCCGCCCCGACTCGCTCATGGTCGCGAGCGTCGACACGCAGACCGGTGAGACGGTGCTCTTCGGCATCCCGCGCAACCTGCAAAACATCCCCTTCTCCGACAGCAACCCCCTCAAGCAGAAGTACCCCGACGGCTTCAACTGCGGCGACCAGTGCCTCATGGAGTACGTCTGGACGCTCGGGCGCGACAACGCCGACCTCTTCCCGGCGGACGTCAACCCGGGGCTCGTCGCGACCAAGGACGCCGCCTCCGAGATCCTCGGGCTGCACATCGACTACACGACCGTCATCAACCTCGAGGGCTTCACCCAGCTCGTCGACGCGATGGGCGGCGTGACCGTCGACGTCAAGGAGCGCGTGTGCATCGGCTGCAAGATCGAAGGGGGTGTCGTCGTCGGCACCACCGGCTACATCGAGCCGGGGGTGCAGGAGCTCGACGGCTACCACGCCCTCTGGTACTCGCGCTCGCGTGCCGACTCCGCCGACGGTGACTTCTCGCGGATGCGGCGTCAGCGCTGCATGGTCGGAGCGCTGCTCAACCAGGTCAACCCGACGTCGATGCTCGTGCGCTACCCCGCTCTTGCCAAGACCCTGCAGGACAACGTGACGGTCGACATCCCGCAGCAGGACCTCAAGGCCTGGGCCGAACTCGTCCTGCGCATCCAGGACGGCGGCACCATCAAGTCGCTGCCCCTGACCAACAAGAACATCGACGTCAACCGCCCGGACTACGACAAGATCCACACGATGGTCGACGAGGCCATCAACCCGCCGGAGCCGGAGCCGAAGAAGTCGACGAAGAAGAAGACGACTTCGACGACGTCGTCGACGACCTCCTCCACGTCGTCGAGCACGACCAGCGGTGACGAGCTGAGCGACATCACGGCCAGCTGCTGACCGCAGCCACATGCACGGGGTGAGCGCCAGAGTTGAGCGGAATAGACTCAACTCTGAGGAGGTTGTTCCAGACAGAGATCATCCGCCAGCCATAGAGGAGACCCATGGACTTCCAGCCCACCACCAAGGTGGCCGAGGCGCTCGCCCTGGCCCAGCGTTCGGCCCAGACCCAGGGGCACCCCGAGGTCACGCCCGAGCACCTCGTCAGCGCCCTCGTGCAGCTCGACACACCGCAGTGCGACACCCTCCTGCAGGCCGCCGGGACCGGCGCCGGGCACGTCCTCGCGCAGGCCGATGCGGCCGTGCGCTCGTTGCCGACCACGAGCGGTGCGGCGGCCTCCCCGACGCTCGGGCGCAGCCTGCTCGCTGTGCTCCAGCAGGCCGACACCCTCATGCGGGCGAAGGGGGACACGCACCTCGCCCTCGACCTGCTCCTGCTCGCGCTCGCCGAGACGGGCCACCTCGCGGCCGTCGAGTCCCGCGGCGCCCGCGACATGGAGGCGAAGATCGACGAGCTGCGCGCCGGGCGCAAGGTGACGTCCGAGACGCCCGCCGAGGGCGGCGAGTCGCTCGAGCAGTACGGCACCGACCTGACCCAGGCCGCCCGCGACGGCAAGCTCGACCCGGTCATCGGGCGGGACGCCGAGATCCGCCGCGTCGTCCAGGTGCTCTCCCGCCGGACGAAGAACAACCCCGTGCTCATCGGCGAGCCCGGCGTCGGCAAGACCGCCGTCGTCGAGGGCCTGGCCCAGCGCATCGTCGACGGTGACGTGCCTGAGTCGCTGCGCGACAAGCGGCTCGTCAGCCTCGACCTCGGCGCGATGGTCGCCGGCGCGAAGTACCGCGGCGAGTTCGAGGAGCGGCTCAAGGCCGTGCTCGAGGAGATCAAGGCCAGCGACGGGCAGATCGTCACCTTCATCGACGAGCTGCACACCGTCGTCGGTGCGGGCGCGTCCGGTGAGGGCGCCATGGATGCGGGCAACATGCTCAAGCCGATGCTCGCCCGCGGCGAGCTGCGACTCGTCGGCGCGACGACGCTCGACGAGTTCCGCGAGCACATCGAAAAGGACCCGGCCCTGGAGCGGCGCTTCCAGCAGGTCTTCGTCGGTGAGCCGAGCGTCGAGGACACCATCGCCATCCTGCGCGGCCTCAAGGAGCGCTACGAGGCGCACCACAAGGTCGAGATCGAGGACTCGGCGCTCGTCGCGGCGGCCACGCTGTCGGACCGCTACATCACCGGCCGGCAGCTGCCCGACAAGGCGATCGACCTCGTCGACGAGGCCGCGTCGCGCCTGCGGATGGAGATCGACTCCAGCCCCGTCGAGATCGACGAGCTGCGCCGCGCTGTCGACCGGCTGAAGATGGAGGAGCTGCACCTGTCCAAGGAGTCGGATGCGGCCTCCGTCGACCGGCTCGAGCGGCTGCGCGCTGACCTCGCCGACAAGTCCGAGGAGCTCGCCGCGCTCACCGCGCGCTGGGAGGCGGAGAAGTCCGGCCTCAACCGGGTCGGTGACCTCAAGGCGCGGGTCGACGAGCTGCGCACGCAGGCTGACCGGCTGCAGCGCGAGGGTGACTACGAGAGCGCGTCCCGGCTGCTCTACGGCGACATCCCCGCCGCCGAGCAGGAGCTGGCGGCCGCGCAGGCCCAGGAGTCCGAGGTCGAGGCGAGCGAGGGCTCGCCGATGGTCAAGGACCGGGTCGGCAGCGACGACATCGCCGAGGTCATCTCGGCGTGGACAGGCATCCCCGCCGGGCGCCTGCTGCAGGGCGAGACGGAGAAGCTGCTGAGCATGGAGTCGATCATCGGCTCCCGGCTCGTCGGGCAGGCCGATGCCGTGCGCGCGGTCTCCGACGCCGTGCGTCGCTCGCGGGCCGGCATCGCCGACCCCAACCGGCCGACCGGGTCCTTCCTCTTCCTCGGCCCGACGGGTGTCGGCAAGACCGAGCTGGCCAAGTCGCTGGCCGACTTCCTCTTCGATGACGAGCGCGCGATGGTGCGCATCGACATGTCGGAGTACGCCGAGCGGCACGCGGTCGCGCGCCTCATCGGTGCGCCCCCCGGCTATGTCGGCTACGAGGAGGGTGGCCAGCTCACCGAGGCCGTGCGCCGGCGTCCCTACTCCGTCGTCCTGCTCGACGAGGTCGAGAAGGCCCACCCCGAGACCTTCGACATCCTCCTGCAGGTCCTCGACGACGGGCGCCTGACCGACGGGCAGGGCCGCACGGTCGACTTCCGCAATGTCATCCTCGTCATGACCTCCAACCTCGGCAGCCAGTTCCTCACCGACCCCCTGCTCGAGGGTGAGGCGCGCCGTGAGTCCGTCATGGGCGTCGTGCGGCAAGCCTTCAAGCCGGAGTTCCTCAACCGGCTCGACGAGATCGTCATCTTCGACGCGCTGAGCCGCGACGAGCTCGGCCACATCGTCGAGCTGCAGGTGCGCGAGCTCGCGAGTCGGCTCGCCGACCGTCGGATCCACCTCGAGGTCACTCCGGCGGCTCGCGAATGGCTCGCCGAGACCGGCTACGACCCGGCCTACGGCGCCCGCCCGCTGCGTCGCCTCGTGCAGCGCGAGATCGGTGACCGGCTGGCCACCGCCCTGCTCTCCGGCGACGTGCGTGACGGCTCGACCGTCGTCGTCGACCGCGACGAGGAGGGTGGCGGGCTCTCCCTTCGCTGAGGGGCGCTGGATGGTTGTGTGTTGAAGCGGTAGTCCCCGGCGCCGGCAGATCCCCGTGAGGGGCTGCCGGCACCGGGGACTACCTTTTCGTCCCGGGGCTGGCAGGCTGGGGGCGTGCGAGCTCGCGAACACGTCCTCGTGGTCGGCGGCGGCATCGCCGGCCTGGCCCTGACCGTCGCCCTCGACCCTCGTCGGGTCCACGTGACCCTCGTCGAGGAGCGGCCCGAGCGGGCCGGTGCCGGCACGGTCCTGGCCATGTGGCGCGGCGGGCGCGAAGCCCTGGACGCGATCGGCGTGGGCGACCGGGTGCGGGCCGCGTCCCTCTCGGTGACGGGTGGAGCGCTGCGCCGCTGCGACGGTCGGGCCCTGCACGACCTGCGCCCCACGGACACGGCCCGGCTGTGGTTCGTCCCGCGACCCGAGCTCGTCGCCGCCCTCGAGGCGGCGATCCCCCCGTCGGTCACCCGGGTGACCCGGCAGGTGACCGACCCCCGCGCACTGGCTGCGGAGGTCGGCGCGGACCTCGTCGTCGGGGCCGACGGGGTGCGCTCGGCCGTGCGCCAGCACACCTGGGCGGGGTCGGCCCCGGTCGTCACCGACTGGGTCGCGCTGCGCGGCCACCTGCCCGGTCCGCCGGTGACGACGGCGACGGAGTGGTGGGGCCGCGGCGGGCTCTTCGGCATGACGCCGGGGCCGCAGGGGGCGGCCTGGTTTGCGGCCGTTCGCGGTGACCGCCGGAGCACCGAGGTCGACCGTGACGAGGTCGTGGCGCTGGCGCGCGGTCGGCTCGCCGACTGGGACCCGCGGGTGGGAGAGGTGCTGGCCGCCGTGGGGGACGCCGCCGACGCACAACGGGTGCTGCTCGCGCCCGCCCTGCGCACCTCCGTCGGCGACGGGGTCGTGCTCATCGGCGACGCCGCCCACGCGATGGGCCCGAACCTCGGGCGGGGTGCCAACGAAGCCCTCGCCGACGCCGCCGCCCTCGCCGACCTCGTCCACCGCCACGGGACGAAGGGAGCGCCCCGCGCCTTCGCCCGACGCCGCCACCTGCGGGGGCAGGTGCTGCGGGCGGCGTCCCTCCCCGCCCTTCGGCTGGCGACGAGCCGGCTCTGGTCGCCCGTATTTCCCTAGGGAAATGCGCACGGGGGGCCGTATTTCCCTAGGGAAATGCGGGGGAGGGGTGTCAGCCCCGGGTGACGAGGACGGGCACGGGGGAGTCGAGCAGGACCCGCTGCACGGTCGAGCCCATGATGAGCTTGCCGACGGGGGAGCGGCGGCGCGACCCGATGACGAGGAGCTCGGCCGAGGCCTCCGCCGCGAGCCCGAGGATCGCCTCGGCGACGTCGCCCCGGGTGGCCGCGGTCGCGATGCGGGTGGGCACGTCACCGGCGCCCTCGATCGTGGGGACGTGCTCGGCGATCGACGCGCGCACCGCGTCCTCGGCCTCGCTGGTCGCGCTCTCCGCACGGTCGACGACGTGCAGGACGACGAGCTCGGCTCCGCGGAGCACCGACTCGCGCAGGGCGAGGTCGAGTGCGGCCCGGCCGGCGGGGGTGCGGCTGTGCGCGACGGCGATGATCATGGGCGTCAACCTACTGGAGCGGCACCCCGTGTGTGACGTGGGTCATGCAATGGTGACATCATGGGGGACCCCTGTCCCCGCCTCTCCGGCTCTTCAACGACGAAGGTGGTCTCACCCGTGGTAGCCCGCGCCCACGTCATGCGCATCATCGGGATCCTCGCCGTCATCGTCCTCGCGGTCTTCGCCGTGCGGGACGCGCGTGGCTCCGCACAAGGGGCCGGCGCCCGCAGCCAGCTCACCCTCATCGCCCCGGCGGCCGTCGGTGGTGGCTGGGACCTCGTCGCCCGCGAGTCGCAGCAGGCGCTGCGCAGCGACGGCATCGTCAACTCCGTCAACGTCGTCAACGTCCCCGGTGCCGGCGGCACCATCGGCCTGAGCCAGCTCATCGGCATGGAGGGTGACGGCTCGACCATGATGGTCACCGGCACCGTCATGCTCGGGGGCATCACCCAGGCCGGTGGCCAGCGCGACCTCGAGGACACGACGGTCATCGCCCGCCTCGCGGAGGACTTCGAGGTCATCGCGGTGCCTGCGGACTCCGAGTTCAAGACCCTCGACGACCTGCTCGAGGCGTGGAAGAAGGACCCCGGCGCCATGCCCATCGGCGGCGGCTCGGCCGGTGGCATCGACCACCTCGTCGCCGCGCAGCTGGCCCGGGCGGCCGGGATCGACCCGGAGGAGCTGCACTACACGCCGCACTCCGGCGGGGGCGAGCTGACCCAGTCGCTCACCTCGACCGCCCAGGGCACCGTCGGCGTCGGCATCAGTGGCTACAACGACTTCCGTGACCTCATCGAGGGCGGGCGCCTGCGGGCACTGGCCGTCGTCGCCCCCGAGCGACTCGAAGGGGTCGACACCCCGACGATGGAGGAGCTCGGCTACGAGGAGGTCGACCTCGTCAACTGGCGCGGCCTCGTCGCTCCTCCCGGCATCAGCGACGCGCAGCGTCGTGAGCTCGAGGACATCGTCGACGAGATGTTCGCAACCGACAGCTGGGGCGAGGCCGTGGAGACCAACCGGTGGGTCGTCAACCCCGCCGAGGGCGAGGAGTTCGAGGACTTCGTCGCGAGCGAGCAAAAGCGCATCAACGAGCTGATGAAGGAGCTGGGGCTGGTATGAATGCCGCGCCCGACACCACCACTGCCACCGTCCGCCCCAAGGTCGACCTCGGGGCCCTGATCATCCCGGCCGTCGTCGCCGCCGTCGGGGTCTTCCTCGTCGCCGGCATCCTCGGCATGCGCGTCGCCGGTGACGGCGGGCTCTTCGGGCCCAAGGCCTTCCCGTGGATCGTCGCGGTCCTCTGCTTCGTCGTCGCGACGCTCATGACCGTCGAGGTGCTGCGCCCGCGCCCGGTCACCGTCACCGCCGACCCGGGCGACGAGGCCGACGCGATCCTCGACCTGGCGCCGCCGGAGCCCGAGGCCAGCAACTGGCGCTCGCTGCTCATCGTCGCCGCGGGGGTGCTCCTCTTCGTCGCCCTGCTCCAGCCGCTCGGCTGGCTCATCGCCGGGTCGCTGCTCTTCGCCGTCGTCGGCTTCGGCCTCGGCGCCCGCAGCCCGCTCGGGCTGGTGCTCGGCGGGGTCGGGATGACCTCCGCGATCCAGATCGTCTTCAGCGGCTTCCTCGGCATCCACGTGCCGGCCGGGATCCTCGGGTGATGTGACGTGGACCAGATCACCAACCTCCTCAACGGTTTCGGCGACATCCTCACGCCCGAAAACCTCGTCTTCGTCTTCGTCGGGGCCCTCATGGGCACCGCCGTCGGGGTCCTGCCCGGCCTCGGCTCGGCCATGGCGGTCGCCCTCCTCCTGCCGCTCACGGCCAGCCTCGACCCCCTCGCCGCGCTGGCGATGCTCTCGGCGATCTACTTCGGTGGCCTCTTCGGTGACTCCATCGCCGGCATCCTCATGAACACCCCGGGCAACAGCACCGCGATCGCGTCATCGCTCGAAGGGCATCGGATGGCCCTGTCGGGCCAGGCCCCGCAGGCCCTGGCCACCGCGGCCCTCGGCGCCTTCATCGGTGGCATCATCTCGACGCTCATCGTCGTCTTCTTCGCGCCGGCACTGGCGGACGCCGCCGTGAAGTTCGGCCCCGCCGAGTACTTCGCCCTCGCCGTCTTCGCCTTCGTCGCCATCGCGACCGTCGTCTCCGACTCGGCGATCCGCGGCCTTGCCGCGCTGGCGATCGGCCTGGCCATCGCCATGGTGGGCATCGACCAGCCGACGGGGACGGAGCGCTTCACCTTCGGCCTGCGGACCCTCTTCGACGGCATCGACATCGTCGTGCTCACCGTCGCCCTCCTCGCGCTCGGCGAGGTCTTCCACCAGGCCTCCCGCATCGGCCGGTCCGACGAGGCCAAGCTGCTCCCGACGAAGGGCAGGCCCTTCCTCTCCCGCGCGGAGTTCCGCCAGGCGCTGCCGGCCTGGCTGCGCGGCACCGGCTTCGGCGTCCCCTTCGGCGTCATCCCCGTCGGTGGCGCCGAGGTGCCGACCTTCCTCTCCTACGGCACCGAGCGGGCCCTCGACCGTCGCCGGGCGGAGCCGACCTTCGGCAACGGCTCGATCCAGGGTGTCGCCGGCCCCGAGGCCGCGGGCAATGCGACGGCCGGCACCGCCATGGGCGCGCTGCTCGCGCTCGGCCTGCCGACATCGGCGACGGCAGCGGTCATGCTCATCGCCTTCCGGCAGTACGGCATGCAGCCGGGGCCGCTGCTCTTCGAGCGCAATGCCGACATCGTGTGGGCGCTGCTCGCGAGCCTCTTCATCGGCATGGTCGCCCTGCTCATCCTCAACCTGCCGCTCGCGCCGATGTGGGCCCAGCTGCTCAAGCTGCCCAAGGCCTACCTCTACGCCGGCATCAGCCTGCTCGCCTCCTTCGGCGTCTACGCGACGGCGGCGAGCACGACCGACCTGCTGCTGATGTTCGGCCTCGGTCTGCTCGGCTTCGCGATGCGGCGCTACGACGTGCCGATCGCGCCGGTGCTCATCGGTGTCATCCTCGGCCCGCTCGCCGAGTACAACCTGCGCGACGCCATGGGCAACTCGGGCAACGACCCCTTCGTGCTCGTCAGCTCGCCGATCACGATCGTCCTCTACGTCCTGCTCGCCGCCGGCGTCGTCTGGGGTCTGCTGCGGCGCCGCCGCGCCGCCAGCTCGGACTTCTGAGGTCCGACCGGCCCCACCGCGGCCCAGCTCACGATCGTGTGGGCTGGGTCGCGGTGGTGTCGCCACCGGTACCCAGCGGGTTAGGTTGGCCGACATGCGACGTCGATCCGTGCTTGCCGCCGTGCCCCTCGCCCTGACGCTCGTCGCGGGGTGCTCGGCCTTCGAGGATGCGGCCCCGCCGCCCGAGGCCCTCGAGACCGCCCGCACGACCTTCGTCGACGCCGGCTCGGTCGGCTTCGACCTCAAGCAGTCGGCGATACCCAAGGGGCGCAACGGCGTCTCCGCGGCCACCGGCTCCGGCATCGTCGACAAGACCACCCCGAAGTTCCAGGGTCAGGTCACCGGCGTCATCGACGGCAACTCCGCGGGCGTCGAGATCATCGCCGTCGACGACAAGACGTGGATGTCCTTCTTCACCAAGGACTTCAACCCCGTCGACATGGCCGACCTCGGCGCGCCCAACCCCGCCGAGTTCTTCCGCACCGGCAGCGGCGTCGACCAGATCCTCGCCCACACCTCCGACGCCACGGCCGGGGAGCGCACCCGATCCGGCGACACGGTGCTGCAGGAGTACACGGGGACGATCCCCAAGGAGGACATTACGCGCCTATTCAACCTCGGCGAGGGGCGGGAGACCTTCGACGTCACCTACGGCATCGAGCCCGACAGCGGGCAGCTGCGCTCGGTGAAGATCACCGGGGACTTCTACAAGGAGACCGAGACGACCTTCACGCTCACCCTCAAGGACTACGGCAAGAGCGTGCAGATCGACGAGCCGTCCTCCTGACGTGGCCGGCCTGACCGGGGCCAACCCCCGGACCCTGCTCACGCTCGCCTCGACCGCCGTCGCTCTCGCGGCCGCCGACACCTACGTCGTCGTCCTCGCGCTCACCGACATGATGAGCGGCGTCGGGCTGGGGCTGGACAACCTGCAGCGCGCCGCGCCGATCATCTCCGGCTTCCTCCTCGGCTACATCGCCGTGCTCCCGCTCATCGGCCGGCTCGCCGACCTCGTCCCGCGCTCGCGGATCCTCCTCGGGTGCCTCGTCGTCTTCGTCATCGGCTCCGGCATCACCGCGCTCGCCGTCGACCTCGACGTGCTCGTCGCGGGGCGTGTCGTCCAGGGCGTCGGCGGGGGCGGTCTCGTCCCGGCCACGCTCGCCCTCGTCGCCGACCTGTGGCCGCCCGGCCGCCGCGGCATGCCCCTCGGCGTCGTCGGCGCGGTCCAGGAGCTCGGGTCGGTGCTCGGGCCACTGCTCGGTGCCGCGGTGCTCGTCGTCGCCGACTGGCGGGCGATCTTCTGGCTCAACGTCGTGCTCGGGGTGCTCCTGTGGGTGGCCATCGCGGTCGCGACGCGTCCCTTCGAGACGGCCGCGGACGGCCTCCTCAGGGATCGGGGGGAGACGGCCGCGGACGGCCTCCTCAGGGATCGGGGGGACAGCGGGGAGGGCCGCCCCCTTCGTCCTCGGCTGGTGACCACGGTGCTCGGCGTCGTCACCGTCGGCCTGCTGTGGTTGACCCTCGCGGCGCCTGCCGCACTCGCCACCGACGTCTACCTCGGCCTGCCCTTCGTCCCCGTCGTCGGGACGAGCCGGCTGCTCACACCCATCGGCCTGGTGACCCTGGGGCTCGCCCTGGCCCTCGTCGTGCTGACGGCCCGCCGGTGGTGGCCGCCGCTGCGGGAGAGCGACCTGCCCGGAGCGCTGCTGCTCGGCACGACGCTCGGGTGCGTCGTGCTGACCTTCAGCTCCGCCGACCCCGAGACCGAGGTCGTCGGGCCGCTCGGCTACGCCCTGCTGCCCGTGGCGGTCGTCACCGCGCTCGCCTACGTGTGGCGGCACCGCACCGCGGCCTCCCCGCTCGTGCCGCGCGGCACGGTGCGCGGTCGCACGGGCTGGGCGCTCCTCGTGTCGCTGCTCGTCGGGGTCGCGCTCGTCGCCGTGGTCGTCGACGTGCCCCTGTTTTCACGGCTCACCACCTCCGGGTCGCAGACCGACGCGGCGATGGAGCTGGTGAAGTTCCTCGTCGCCGTGCCCGTCGGCGCACTCCTCGGCGGGTGGGTCCTGCGCTGGGTCGGAGACGGCCTCTCGGCCGGGATCGGGCTGCTCCTCGCGGCGTCCGGCCTGCTCGTGATGTCCGGCTGGGACCGCGGCTCGCTCGCCGAGGTGAGCTCGACGATCACGCTCGCGCTCGTCGGGCTCGGCCTCGGCATGGCTCTGGCGCCGGTCAACGACGCGGCCCTCGCCGACGCGCCGCAGCACGCCCACGGCACGGCGAGCAGCCTCGTCGTCGTCGCCCGGATGGTCGGGATGGTCGTCGGCCTCGCGCTGCTCACCGGCATCGGGCTGCACCGGTACTACGAGGCCGTCGACGCCCTGCCCCGGGAGCAGCAGACGAGCGGGCAGGCGCTGCTCGACGCGGCGCTGCTGCAGGTGCACACCGTCTTCGTCGGGGCGGCTGGGGCCGCCTTCGTCGGTGCTCTGCTCGCCCTCGCCTGCCTCGGGATCAGGCGTCGTGAGGGGTCAGGCTCGCTGGCTCGCGGGCTCGGCGTCGAGGAGTAGCTCGATCTTGTCCGCGACGAGGCCGGGTGCCTCGTAGGTGATCATGTGGCCGACGCCGGTGACGGACCAGAAGTCCGCGCCCGGGATGCCGGCGGCCAGGCGCCGACCCGCCGAGACGGGGGTGAGCCGGTCGCGGGAGCCGGTGAGGACGGCCGTGCGGACCCCGGCGAAGGGGGCGAGGTGCTCGCGGAAGTCGAGCCCACCGATCGCCCGGTGCCAGTCGGCGACGACATTGGCTCGCGTGCTGCTCGTGAGCCGCGCCGTGGCGCGCACCGCCACCGGGTCGGGGTCGTCGCCGAAGAGGTTGGCCGCCGTGAGCCGTGGCGTCGTCGGCAGGCCCCGGGCGGACGCCGGCAGCCGCCCGAGGAGCGCCATGGCCAGTCCCTCGCCGGGGACCGGCCGGCGTCGGCCCAGATGGGCGGCGGTGCCGACGAGCGCGGCACCGCGGACGCGCCGGCGGAAGAGCTCGGGGTCGATCTGCGCCAGGGCCAGGACCGTCATGCCGCCCATCGAGTGCCCGCCGAGGACGACGTCGCCGTCCGGCGCCGACTCGACGAGGACCTCGCGCAGGGCCGCGCCGAGGTCGAGGAGCGAGACCGAGCGCGAGCGGCCCGGCGTCGAGCGGCCGTGGCCGGGCTGGTCGTACGTGATGACCCGCAGGTGCGGGCGGCGTCGCTGGAGCTCGGCGACCACCGGGTCCCAGGTCTCGGCGGCGAGGCACCAGCCGTGGGCGAGGACGAGGGTCGGGCCCTCAGCGGACCCGGACCGCGGCGCGTGCTCGCGGACCGCGAGGCGGGCGCCGTCCGGGGCGACCACGGTGCTCACGGGGGCGGTCGTGCTCACCGGGGGGCGCCCCCTTCGGCCGTCTTGTCCACTGCCGCGCCGTCGTCGCCGTCGAGACCGACGATGACCGGCGCGTGGTCGCTGGCGCCCTTGCCCTTGCGCTCCTCGCGGTCGATGGCCGCGCCGCTCACCCGCTCGGCGAAGGAGGCCGACCCGAGGACGAAGTCGATGCGCATGCCGCGCCGCTTGGGGAAGGCGAGCTGCTGGTAGTCCCAGTAGGTGTACGTGCCCGGTCCGGGGGCGTACGGGCGCACGACGTCGACGAAGCCGGACTCGAGGAAGGCGTTGAAGGCCGCCCGCTCCGGCGGGGAGACGTGCGTCTTGTCGGCGAAGTACTCCATCGACCACACGTCCTCGTCCTGGGGCGCGACGTTCCAGTCGCCGCAGAGGGCGACGGGGGTGCCGTCGGCGGCCCACTCGACGGCGCGGTCACGCAGCCGGGCCAGCCACTGCAGCTTGTAGGCCATGTGCGGGTCGTCGAGGGTGCGGCCGTTGGGCACGTAGAGCGACCACACGCGCACGCCACCGCACGTCGCGCCGATCGAGCGCGCCTCGGGCGCCACGGGATCGCCGAAGCCGGGGTCGCCGTCGAAGCCGATCGCCACGTCGTCGAGGCCGACCCGGGAGAGGATCGCCACGCCGTTCCACTGGTTGAGGCCGTGGTGGGCCACCTCGTAGCCGAGGTCGCGGAAGCGGTCGAAGGGGAACTGCTCCTCCTTGGCCTTGGTCTCCTGGATGGCGAGCACGTCGACGTCGCTGCGCTGCAGCCAGGCCTCGACGCGGTCGACGCGAGAGCGGATGGAGTTGACGTTCCAGGTCGCGATGCGCACGGGCGCCACCCTAGCCACCACAGGTGACAGGGCGGCAGTGGTGGTTGGTGTGGGCAGGGGTTCTTCGTTCCCGACCAGAGCTGGGGCGTCCTCCCCGGCGTTTTCCTCGGGACCGCCCTGTGGGCCGGCCTCGAGGTGAACGAGCGCCGAGGCGGGCGGAGTCGCCACCACTGAGCCGGAGGTGGGGCTGGCCACGGCGAAGGGGGGTCGTTAGCGTGCGCAGCATGCGTCCCTTCATCGAGATCCCGGCCGCCGACGGCACCGCCGAGGCGATCGTGGCCCGACCCGACGACGATCAGGCGCACCCCGGCGTCCTGCTGTGGATGGACGCGATCGGCCTGCGCCCGCGCATCGAGGAGATGGCCGACCGCATCGCCTCGTGGGGCTACGTCGTGCTGGCGCCCAACACCTTCTACCGGCTCGGCAGCGCCGCCGAGATGTCGCCACCGGCGGGCATGGACCTCACCGACCCGGAGCAGCGGGCGGCCTACGGGCAGCAGAGCTTCCCGCGGGTGGCGGAGCTGACCAAGGAGCGGACCGAGGCCGACGTCGCTCCCTTCGTCGCCGCGCTGCGTGGGCTGCCCGGGGTCGCCGACGGCCCCATCGGGACCACGGGCTACTGCATGGGCGCCAAGCACGCGACCCGCGCCGCGTGCGTCGACCCGAGCATCGCGGCGTGCGGCGGGTTCCACGGCGCGCAGGTCGCCTCCGACCAGCCCGACAGCCCGCACCTGTCGCTCGGCAGCGCCCGCGCGGCCTTCGTCTACGGGCACGCCGACAAGGACCGGTCCATGCCGCCCGAGAGCATCGAGCTGCTCGACCGCACGCTGACCGAGCACGGGCTGACCGCGACGACCGCTGTCTACCCGGACGCCCCGCACGGATACACGATGACCGACACCTCGAGCCACCAGCAGGCGGGCGAGGACCGCCACTGGCGCGAGCTGCGCGAGCTCTTCGACCGGGTGCTGGGCGCATGAGCACGGCACTGGTCACCGGCGCCACCGCCGGCATCGGACGGCAGTTCGCCGAGCAGCTCGCGGCGAAGGGGGTCGACCTCGTCCTCGTCGCCCGCGACGAGGCCCGGTTGGCGGCGGTGGCCGGCGAGCTCTCGGGGCGGCACGGGGTGGCCGTCGAGGTCCTGCCGGCCGACCTGTCCGACCGGGTGCAGCTCGAGCGGGTCGCCGAGCGGCTGCGCGACACGGCCCGGCCGGTCGACCTGCTCGTCAACAACGCCGGCTACTCGCTGGGCTCGCGCTTCGTCGACAGCCCCGTCGAGGCCGAGGAGCAGCTGCTCGACGTGCTGGTGCGCGCGGTGCTCGTCCTCAGCCACGCCGCCGCCACGACGATGGTCGGCAGGGGGAGGGGGCAGGTCATCAACGTCTCGTCCGTCGCCGGCCTCACCGCGAGCGGCACCTATGCCGCCGCGAAGTCCTACGTCACGACCTTCACCGAGTCGCTCTCCGGTCAGCTCGCCGGCACCGGGGTGCAGGTCATGGCGCTGCTGCCCGGCTACGTGCGCACCGAGTTCCACGAGCGCGCCGGGATCGACAAGGGGTCGCGGTCCGGGCCCTTCTGGCTCGACGCGAGCGACCTCGTGCGCCAGGCGCTCGCGGACGCCGAGCGCGGGCGGGTCGTGTCGATCCCCAGCGCGCAGTACAAGGCCGTCGTCGCCCTGGCGCGGCACATCCCGCGGGCGCTCGTGCGCAACCCGCGCGTCACGGCGCTGCACCGCAAGCCGGACTGACCTCCCCTTCGCCCTGCGCTCGGGTGAACCGCATTTCCCTAGGGAAATACGAAGGGGAGGTCGCATTTCCCTAGGGAAATGCCCACGGGTGACCGTATTTGCCTAGGGAAATGCGCAGGGGGGCTCAGAGCGGGCCGAGGACGGCGGCGGGGTCGGTCGGGAGGTCGAGCGTCTCGAGGACCTCGAGCAGTGCCCTCTCCTCGAAGCCGAATTGCGACTCCATGATCGCGCCGAGCCCCTCGACGTGGGAGTACACCTCGTCGGGTGGAGCGTCGCGGTCGAGCGCCGCCTCCAGCCCGCCGATGAGGTGACTCATCATCGAGTGGTCCTGGGTGAGCTTGCGCAGCGTCTCGGCGAGCTCGGGGTGCGCGGCGGCGACTGCCGGGAAGAGGTGACGGTCCTCCCCTTCGTGGTGGCGGGCCAGGGCCGTGCAGAACCCGCGGCAGTACAGCAGCAGGTCCCGTGCTGCCTCGGGGTCCGCCCCGGCGGTGCGCACGAGGTCGAGCGCCTCGCGCAGGCGGGCGTGGACCGCCCGCAGCTCGTGGGCCCAGGCGATGAGCCGGGTGTGCTCGCCCTCCGTCACGTGCGGGCGAAGGGCGGGATGCGCGCATGACGCGTCCTCCTTCAGGTGCGGCGCCTCCATGCCTGACACGGTCTGCCACCGGCACACGACGCAGGCCACCGACCTGGTCCATAGACTGCGGGCGTGACTGACATCGCCGCCGACCGCGCCCGCCTGCTCGAGATCGTCAAGGACAAGGCCATCGTCCACGGACGCGTGACCCTCTCCTCCGGGGCCGAGGCCGACTACTACGTCGACCTGCGCCGCATCACCCTCGACGGCGAGGCCTCCCCGCTCGTGGGCCGCGTCATGCTCGACCTCGTCGCGGACCTCGACTTCGACGCCGTCGGCGGCCTGACCCTCGGCGCCGACCCGGTCGCCACGTCGATGCTCCACGCCACCGCGGCGAAGGGGGAGCGGCTGGACGCCTTCGTGGTGCGCAAGGCAGGCAAGGCCCACGGGCTCCAGCAGCGCATCGAGGGCCCGGCCATCGCGGGCCGACGGGTCCTCATCGTCGAGGACACCTCGACGACCGGCAACTCGCCGCTCGAGGCCGCCACTGCCGCTCGCGAGGCAGGCGCCGAGGTCGTCGCCGTCGCGACGATCGCCGACCGGGCGACCGGTGCCGCGGAGAAGTTCGCCGAGGCCGGCCTGGAGTACCGCCACGTCTTCGGGCTGGAGGAGCTCGGCCTGGCTTGAGCCGCCCGCCGTCCGGGCAAGCGAAACCGGCCGTGTGGGGGAACGGCCTGCTGCAGGTTAGGCTCTCCTAAGCCCGTTGTACCCGGCCTCAGGAGAGCCATGAAGATCGCCGAGCTCAAGGACCGCGTCGTCCTCGGCGCCGCTCGCGCATACGCCCGCCGCACGATGGCCGACTACGCCGAGCGCCCGGAGGAGTCGCAGTTCGAGGTCACCGTCGCGCGCGTCGTCGACCTCAACCCCGTGATGCGCCGGATCACCCTGACGGCCCCCGAGCTCGCCGAGTACCGGCTCCTCGGTCCGGACGAGTACTTCGGCCTGCTCATGCCGGGCGCCGACGGCCGGCTGCACCTGCCCGACCCCGAGCGGACCAACGTGCGCGCGGCGATCAGCGAGATGGACGAGAACGAGCAGCCGGGGCTGCGCTGGTACACGGTGCGCGAGCTGCGCCGCGATACCGCCGAGCTCGACGTCGACATCGTCACCCACGGCGACTCCGGGCCCGGGTCCGCGTGGGCCACGGCCGCGCAGGTCGGCGACCGGGCGGCCTTCCGCTCCGGGGGTGCGCTGTACTCGAGCTTCGACGAGGCACGTCAGCTCATCGTCGCGGACGAGACGGCCGCGCCGGCCCTGCTCGCGATCCTCGAGGAGCGCGACCGTCGAGGCCTGCCGGGTCTCGGTGAGGGCATCGACGCGCACGTCGAGGTGCCGTCCGCCGACGTGCTCGACGGACTCGACGTCCCCGCCGCGGTGACGGTGCACGTCCGCGGCGCCGGCGACCCCGGCAGCGCCGTCGTCCCCGCGATCGTGGCCGACCCCGCCTCGACCTGCGACCTCGACTACGCCTGGGTGTGCGGCGAGTCCGGGCTGGCGACCTCCCTGCGCCGTCACCTCGTGCAGGAGGTCGGGATGGACAAGCGCTCGATCACCTTTTCCGGTTACTGGAAGCTCGGCGCCGCCCGCGGCTGAGCCAGGCGCGGACGCAGAGGAGGCCCGGCGCAGCATCAAGCCGAAGTCGAGAACGACCACGCGACCACGCGACGACGAGGGACTTCGGCAGCGCGCCGGGTCTCCTCTGCGGCCGCCACGTGTCGCAAAGTCGGCGGGTAGCGTTCCACCCATGGAGCCCCACCTCGTCGCCCTGGATGTCGACGGCACGATCCTCACCCACGCCGGCGAGCTGCGCCCGGCCACGCGCGACGCGATCCGGGCGGTCGCCGACGCCGGGCACCACATCGTCATCTCGACGGGCCGGTCCGTCGTCGCCACGACCCCCGTGCTCGAGCTGCTCGGCCTCTCCCACGGCTGGGCCGTCTGCTCCAACGGCGCCGTGACCCTGGAGCTCGATCCCGCTGAGCCGCAGGGCTACCGGATCGCCGACACCGTGACCTTCGACCCCCGCGAGGCGCTCACCCTCGTCATGCGGCACGCACCGCACATCCTCGTCGCGGTGGAGCAGGTGGGGGTCGGCTTCAAGGTCGCCCGGCCCTACCCGGAGGGTGTCCTCCAGGGCGAGCAGGTGGTCGTCCCCTTCGAGCAGCTCGTCGACGGGCCGACGACACGCGTGACCTTCCACGACCCCGACGCGGCGAGCGAGGACTTCCTCGAGCTCGTCGAGCGCATCGGCCTGCACGGGGTGAGCTATGCCGTCGGGTACACCGCCTGGCTCGACCTCGCGCCCGAAGGCGTCTCCAAGGGCTCGGCCCTCGAGCTCGTCCGACGGCGGCTGGGGGTCGAGCCGCACCGCACCTTCGCCGCCGGCGACCAGCGCAACGACCTCGAGATGCTGCGGTGGGCCGCCCGTGGCGTCGCCATGGGCGGCGCGCCGCCCGAGGTGGTGGCCGCCGCCGACGAGACCACGGGGTCCGTCGACGAGGACGGGTTGGCGCACGCCCTTCGTCCGCTCGGGTAGTCGCCACCACGTCCGGTGGCGGGCATCATGATCCGGTGACCTCTGCTCCTGATCTCGGCGACGCCCGCCGCGCCGCACGCACGGTGGGTGACCACCCGGCACTCGAGGCGTTGGCGCGCGCCGGCTTCGTCGCCTCCGGCCTGCTCCACATCGTCCTCGGCTACACCGCGGGTCGCGTCGGCTGGGGAGGAGGCGGGCAGGCGGATCAGTCCGGTGCGCTCGCCACGCTCGCGAGCAACCCTGCCGGCACCCTGCTCATGTGGGTCATCACCGTGACCCTCGCCGGCCTCGTCCTGTGGCAGCTCACCGAGGCCGTCACCCCCGGCGCGGGTGACGGCGCAGCCGATCGGGCCAAGGCGGTCGGCAAGGCCGTCGTCTACGCCGCGATCGCCTGGACCGCAGGGCAGTTCGCCATCGGGTCGGGCTCCTCCTCGTCGTCGGAGCAGTCGTCGCAGGACGTCACCGCGACGCTCATGCAGCAGCCCGCCGGTCAGTGGCTCGTCGGCGGGGTCGGCGTCGCCGTCATCGCCGTGGGCGGCTACCACGTGTACAAGGGTGTCGCCCGCACCTTCCTCGAGGACCTCGAGGAGCATCCCGGGCGCATCGCCACGGCCCTCGGGGCCGTCGGCTACCCGGCGAAGGGAGCCGTCCTCGCCCTCGTCGGCGCCTTCTTCGTCATCGCCGCGGTGCGGCACCAGTCCTCGCAGGCCGACGGACTCGACGGGGCGCTCAAGTCCCTGCGCGACGAGCCCTTCGGTCCCGCGCTGCTGACCGTCGTCGCGGTGGGGCTCGTGGCCTTCGGCCTGTACTGCTTCGCCCGCGCACGTCACCAGCGCATCTGACCCACATCCCTTGCCCGGCGAAGGGGGAGTCCCTATAGGGAAATGCGCAGGTGGGGTCGTGTTTCCCTCGGCAGATGGCACTGAGGGTGGTGATTTCCCTAGGGAGATGTGGAGTCGGAGGGCGGCGGGTCAGCGGCAGGACGAAGGGGGGAAGCAGCGCAGCCCGACGAGCGCCAGGGCCGACCCGAGGACCAGCCCGGCGGCGACGTCGCTGACGTAGTGGACGCCGAGGACGATCCGGTCGGCGGCCGTCAGCGCCGTTGCGACGACGACGAGCAGGGTGGCGCCCCAGCGGATCCAGACCGTGGCCACGAGGGTCAGCAGGGCGATGAGCAGGACCGCGCCGAGGGCGGCATTCGTCGCGTGCCCGCTCGGGTAGGACCAGCTGCCGTACGAGACGACCGCGTCCTCCGGGCGGGCCCGCTGCACGATCTCCTTGCACACCGCACCGAGTGCCCACCCGACGAGGCCGATCGCCGGCACAACGAGCACCGACCTCCCGACCCGCCCACGGACCCACAGCGTCACCGCGACCACGACCACGAGCGGGTGCACGACCCACGGCCCGCTGAGGGCCGACCACGCACGGGCGACGTCACCCAGCCATGGCGCCGACAGGACGAGGTCGGTGCCGGCGGCCACGCCCCCTTCGTCCAGCGCCCGGGCCCAGTCGGCCGGGATGAGCACCCACCGACCCAGCGCGGCGACGACCAGCATGGCGAGCGACATCGCACCCAGTGCGACGACGACGCGGCGAGCTGAGACGCGGTAGTCCGGGGGCATCCACCGATTGTGGGGCATGCTTGATCCGCCATGTCCGATCTCGTCATCACGTCCCCGGCCAACCAGCGCCTCAAGGACCTCGTCACCCTGCGCCGCCGCCGCATCCGCGAGAGCACCGGCACGACCCTCGTCGAGGGGCTCGAGGAGACCTCGCTCGCTCTCGACGCCGGTGTCCGGCCGCGCACGCTCTTCCACTGCCCCGAGCTCATGCTCGACCCCCGGGTCGGTGCCGCTCTCGTCGAGCGGGCCCGCGACGCGGGGGCTGAGGTCGTCGAGCTCGGCCGCACCGCCTTCGAAAAGGTCGCCTACCGCGAGGGCCCCGACGGCATCCTCGCCAAGGTGCCGGCTCCCGGCCGACGCCTCGACGAGGTCGATCTGCCGGACGGTGCTCTCGTCCTCCTGTGCGAAGGGGTCGAGAAGCCCGGCAACCTCGGCGCGATGCTCCGCACCGCCGACGCCGCCGGCGTCTCGCTCGTCATCGCCGCCGACCCGGTGACCGACTGGGGCAACCCCAACGTCATCCGGTCGAGCAAGGGCACGGTCTTCAGCGTCCCCGTCGCCGCCGCGAAGACCGAGGAGGCCTGGGCCTGGCTGGCCGCCCACGAGGTCGAGATCATCGCGACGACGCCCGACACCCAGGTCGAGCACACCGACGTCGACCTCACCGGGGCCGTGGCGGTTGCCGTCGGGTCCGAGAAGTACGGGCTCACCGACATCGCGCTCGAGCGCGCCCAGCACCACGTGCGGATCCCCATGGTGGGCCGGGCGAACTCGCTCAACGTCGCCACCTCGGCGGCGATCGTCGTCTACGAGGCCGTGCGGCAGCGGCGGACCGCCTGACCGACCCGATTACGGCCCCACGCGTGGCCTGTGCCACCATGCCTGCATGCGCGTCGACCACGTCTCCTATGCCGCAGACCAGTCCGGTGTCAAGGCCACTGCCGAGCGTCTCGGCGAGGCCCTGGGCGTCACCCCGTGCGACGGGGGCATCCACCCGCGCTTCGGCACGCGCAACATGATCCTGCCGCTCGCACACGAGCGGTACGTCGAGATCGTCGAGGTCCTCGACCACCCGAGCTCCGACAAGGCCCCCTTCGGCCAGGTCGTGCGCGCCCGCTCCGAGGCCGGCGGCGGTTGGATGGGCTGGGTCATCCGCGTCGACGACGACCTCGCCGCCGTCGAGGCCCGCCTCGACCGCACCGCGGTCGAGGGCAACCGTCGTCTCGCCGACGGTCGCGAGTTCCTCTGGAAGCAGATCGGCATCAAGGGCACGCTCGCTGACCCGCAGCTGCCCTTCTTCGTCAAGTGGGGCGAGGGCTCCCCGCACCCCTCCGCCGAGGCGAGCACCGACGTCACCATCTCGTCCCTGATGATCGCCGGCGACCCGGCGCGGGTCACCGACTGGCTCGGCGGCCTGCCGCCCGAGGAGACCTCGTCGGTCATCACCTTCGACTTCGTCGCCCCGCACGGCACCCCCGGCCTGATGTCGGTCACCTTCAACACCCCGGGTGGCCCGGTCACCCTCTGACCGCCCCGACATGGCCTGGTCCGACCGCCTCGGCGACTTCTTCGCCCTCGACGACGACTGGGTCCGCCCCGGCGGCACGATCAGCCGTGGCGACGTCGTCTTCACCGCGGCCGTCGTCGCCGCCTCGCTCTTCGTCCTGGAGCTCATGCGTTCGCTCGGCGGACTCGTCGACAACGACTCCGGGCGGTGGATGCAGTGGGTCTACACCGCGGTCCCCGCGCTCTTCCTGCTGACCCGGCGGCGCTTCCCGCTCGCCACGGTCATCGCCGCCTCGATCGCCTACTGGGCCATCTCGACGATCGACCCGCCCATGGCGAGCCTGCTGTCGACGCAGATCGCGTACTTCCTCGTCGTCCTCGGTGGCGTGGCGTGGGCACGGCAGCGCAGCGAGATGGCGATCGTCTACGGGGTGATCATCTTCGCGATGTTCCTCTGGCTGGTCTGGGGGATGGCCGTTGGGCAGTCTTTGAGCGACCTGGTCCAGGCCGCTGACCCCGCCGCCTGGCTGCCCGCCACCATCGCCGCACCCCTCATGCTCGGTCTCATCAACCTCCTGTACTTCGGCGGCGCCGTCCTCGGCGGCCAGGTCGCCTGGCGTGCCGCCCGGCAGCGCGCCCGCCTCGAGCAGCAGACCGTGACGATCAGCGAGCAGACCGAGCAGCTGCGCGAGAGCGCGGTCGTCGAGGAGCGTCTGCGCATCGCCCGCGAGCTGCACGACGTCGTCGCACACCACGTCTCGAGCATCGGCGTGCAGGCGGCAGCGGCCCGCCGGGTCCTCGACCGTGACCCCACCGCGGCGAAGGGGGCCCTGGCCACCATCGAGGACGCCTCCCGTGACGCCGTCACCCAGATGCGCGGTCTGCTCGGCACGCTGCGGACCGGGGGCACCGTCCGCGACGAGGACGAGCACGCACCCCAGCCGACCCTCGCCGACATCCCGTCGCTCGTCGCCGAGCGGAGCAGCGCCGGCCTGAGCGTCGCCCACGAGGTCGTCGAGGCCACCGACGGGGACCTCGCCGCCGTGCCGCAGGCCGTCGGGCACTCGCTCTACCGCACCGCCCAGGAGGCGCTCACCAATGTCACCCGGCACTCCACCGCCCAGCGCGCCCGCGTCACCGTCCGCGTCGACGCGAGCTATGCCGAGGTCGAGGTGACCGACGACGGCCGAACGCGCCCCGGCACCTCCGGCACCGGCATGGGGCAGCTCGGCATCCGCGAGCGCATCTCCTCCCACAAGGGGTCGGTCGAGATCGGCCCGCGCCCCCTCGGCGGCTACCGGGTGCGGGCGCGGATCCCCCTTCGACCGGGGCCGTCGACGTGACCGCACCCCTGCGGGTCCTGCTCGTCGACGACCAGGCGCTCATCCGCTCCGGCTTCGCGATGATGCTCTCCGTCGAGGACGACCTCGAGGTGGTCGGGCAGGCGTCGACGGGCCGCGAGGCCATCGACCTGGCGGCCGAGCTCCACCCCGATGTCATCGTCATGGACGTGCAGATGCCCGTCATGGACGGCATCACCGCGACCCGCGAGGTCGTCGCGCGGGACCTCGGCCGGGTCATCATCCTCACGACCTTCGACAGCGACGACTACCTCTTCGCCGCGCTGCAGGCGGGCGCGAGCGGCTTCCTGCTCAAGAATGCGCAGGCCGAGCAGCTCGTCGACGCGCTGCGGGCCGTCGGTCACGGGCACGCGCTGCTCGCGCCCGAGGTGACCCAGCGGGTCATCGCCCAGATGTCCGTCGGGCCCGCCACCCAGCCGGGGGGTACCGGTCGTCACGCCGGGCTGCTCGGCCAGCTCACCGACCGTGAGCGCGACGTGCTGCGGCTCATGGGCGTGGGCCGGTCCAATGCCGAGATCGCCGACGAGCTCGTCATCGGCGCGGCCACGGTCAAGACGCACGTCTCGAGCATCTTCGCCAAGCTGCAGGTGCGTGACCGCGTGGGTGCGGTGATCATCGCCCACGAGTCGGGTCTCGTCGTCGACGGCGGCTCGGCGGGCTGACCCCCCTTCGTCGGACGAAGGGGGGGGAGGGCCCCACCGTCGCGGGGGAGGTGCCTCCCCCCACGGGGGGAGGGGCCCGCGACCCCAAGACCAGCCTCGAGGCTGATCCGCGGTGCCGGCGGGATCCATAGCGTTGGGGTCATGGACACGACACCGCAGACGATCACCGTGGAGGGGCTGACCCGACGCTTCGGCGACTTCACCGCCGTCGACCACATCGGCTTCACCGTCCCCCAGGGCAAGATGACCGGATTTGTCGGGGGCAACGGCGCCGGCAAGACGACGACGATGCGCATGATCATGGGCGTCCTGTCGATCACCGAGGGGCGGGTGCTCTGGGGTGACCGGCCGATCACGGCCGCCGACCAGCGATCCATCGGCTACATGCCGGAGGAGCGCGGCCTCTACCCGAAGCAAAAGGTCGCCGACCAGCTGATCTACCTCGGGCAGCTGCGGGGCATGACCGCCAAGGCCTCCCGCGAGTCGGTCATGACCCTGCTCGAGCGCCTCGGGCTCGAGGAGCGCACCGAGGACACCGTCGAGTCCCTCTCCCTCGGCAACCAGCAGCGCGTGCAGATCGCCGCGGCGCTGATGATCGAGCCGGCCGCGCTCATCCTCGACGAGCCCTTTTCCGGGCTCGACCCCGACGCCGTCGACTCGATGGCCGACCTGCTGCGCGAGCACACCGCCCGTGGCGTGCCGGTCCTGTTTTCCAGCCACCAGCTCGACCTCGTCGACCGCCTGTGCGACGAGCTGGTCATCCTCGCCAAGGGGCAGGTCCGCGCCTCCGGTACCCCGACCGACCTGCGGGGCGGCGCGCCGCGCCGGCACCGCCTCGTCGCGGCCCGGGACGCCGGCTGGGTCCGTGACCTGCCCGGCATCGCCGCCGTCGACGTCGACGGGCCCGTCGCCGTGCTCGACCTGAGCGCCGACTCCGAGGCGGAGCGGCAGCGACTGCTCGGCGAGGTCCTCGCGGAGGGCCTGCGCCGCGGTGGCGTCACCGAGCTCTCCCCGATCATCCCGCCACTGTCCGAGGTCTACCGAGAGGTGACAGCATGAAGACCACACACGCATGGACCCTCGTCGCCAAGCGCGAGCTGTCCGTCCGACTGCGCGACAAGACCTTCATCGGGTCCACCCTGCTCTCGCTCGTCATCCTCGTCGCCGTCTTCGGGTTCCAGGCGTGGAATGCCAACAAGGCGACGACGTACGACCTGGCCGTCACCAGCCAGTCGCAAGAGATGGGCCAGGCGATCGTGGACGCGGCTCCCGGCATCGACGACAAGGTGAGCGTCCAGCTCATCGACGTCGACGACGCCGCAGCCGCAGAGGCGGCCGTCACGGACGAGAGCGCCGACGCCTACCTGGCGCCCACCGACGACGGCTGGCAGCTCACCGGCAAGGCGGACGTCCCGAGCACCCTCCAGGACATCGCCACCCAGACCGTGAGCAGCGTCGCCCTGGCCGCCAACGCCGACAAGGCAGGCACCGACATCGCGACCCTGCAGCGGGGGACGACCCTGACCACGGACATCCTCGACGGGGACGCCGAGCAGCAGGGCATCGCCAAGGCGGTCGGCTTCGGCATGGCGATCCTCTTCTACATGTCGGCGGCGATCTTCGGCATGTACCTCGCGATGAGCGTGACGGAGGAAAAGCAGTCCCGGATCGTCGAGATCATCGCGACGTCGATCCCCCTGCGCCACCTGCTCTTCGGCAAGCTCATCGCGGCCATCGCGCTCGCGGTCGGGCAGCTGCTGCTCTACGCGGCGGTGGCAGTGGTCGGCGCGAGCTTCACCGACTGGGGTGACATGCTGCCGGGCCTGACCTCCGGGCTGGCGTGGTTCGTCATCTTCTTCATCGCCGGCTTCACGATGATCGCGGCGCTGTACGCCGTGTCGGGTGCTCTGGCCTCGCGCCAGGAGGACATCCAGTCGACGTCCTTCCCCGTGACGATGCTGCTCATGGTGATGTTCTTCGGCGCGATGTTTGCCAGCGGCACGGTCGTCGACGTGCTGGCGTGGATCCCGCCCTTCTCGGCGATCCTCCAGCCGATGCGCCTGGTCTCGGGCGAGGCGCAGTGGTGGGAGGCGGTCATCAGCCTGGGTCTGCTCGCCGCGGCCACCGTCGCCGTCATCCTCGTCGCCGAGCGGATCTACCGCCGGGCGCTCATGCAGACGGGCGGCAAGCTCACGTACAAGGACGCGTGGAACGCCGAGCTCTGACGCACACGGACCGATCGGCCGGGCACCGCAGGGGTGGTGCCCGGCCGATCGTGCGCCCCTCCAGTGCCGGAGCGAAGGGGGAGAGCCGTCAGTCCTCGACGGCCCGCCGCAGGCGCAGGGAGTTGAGCACGACGAGCACCGAGCTCAGGGCCATCGCGGCGCCGGCGACCATCGGGTTGAGCAGGCCGGCCATCGCGAGCGGGATGGCGGCGATGTTGTAGCCGAAGGCCCAGGCGAGGTTTTGCTTGATGACGTCGAGCGTGGCCCGGGAGAGGGCGATCGCGCGGGGGACGGACTCGAGGTCGGCGTGGACCAGGACGATGTCGGCGGACTCCATCGCGACGTCGGTGCCCGTGCCCATCGCCATGCCGAGGTCGGCCCTGACGATGGCGGCGGCGTCGTTGATGCCGTCGCCGACCATGGCGACGACCCTCCCGGAGTCCTGGAGGCGCGCGATCTCGTCGTGCTTGTCCTGGGGGCGCACGTCGGCCACGACGTGCTCGGGGTCGATGCCCACCTGGGCGGCGATCTTGGTCGCGTTGTGCTCGTTGTCGCCGCTGAGCAGCCACACCTGCAGCCCCTCGGCCCGCAGGGCCCGGATCGCGTCACCGGAGGTGTCGCGGACCTCGTCGGCGACGGTCAGGGCGCCGCGGGCGACGCCGTCCCAGCCGACGAAGACGGTCGTGCCGGGCCGCTCGAGCGTCGCGAGCTCGGTCGGCACCTCGTCGAAGAGGTCTGCGCGGCCGACGGTGACCCGGGTGTCCTTGATCGTCGCGACCGCGCCGGAGCCCGGCAGCGCCTCGAAGTCCCGGATCGCCGGGACCTTGATGCCCTTGTCCTGGGCACGCCGGACGATCGCCCGGGCGATGGGGTGCTCGCTGCCCGACTCGACCGCGGCCGCGGCGGTGAGGACCGCGGCCGGGTGCAGGCCGGGGGCCGCGGCGAGGTCGGTCACCTGCGCGACGCCCGTGGTGATCGTGCCGGTCTTGTCCAGGACGATCGTGTCGATCCGTCGGGTGTCCTCGAGGACCTGGGCGCCCTTGACGAGGATGCCGCGCTGGGCGCCGCGGCTCGTGCCGACGAGCAGGGCCATGGGCGTCGCGAGACCCAGGGCGCAGGGGCAGGCGATGATGAGGACCGTGACGGCGACGCCGAGCGCCGTCGTCGCCGAGCCGCTGCCGATCCACCACCCGACGAAGGTGAGCAGCGCCAGACCGAGCACCGCGGGCACGAAGTAGGCCGAGACACGGTCGGCGAGCCGCTGGATGTCGGCCTTGCCGGTCTGGGCCTGCTCGACGAGGCGGACGATGGCGGAGTACGTCGTGTCGGACCCGACGGCGGTCGCCTCGACGACGAGCCGGCCGGAGGTGTTGACCGTGCCGGCGTCGACGTGGTCACCGCTGCGGACGTCGACGGGCAGGGACTCGCCGGTGACGAGCGAGGTGTCGATGGAGCTCGTGCCGTCGATGACGGTGCCGTCGGTGGCGACCTTCTCGCCCGGGCGGACGATGAAGTGGTCGCCCACCTGCAGGTCGTCGAGGGGGATGTTGACCTCGGTCGTCGCGCGGGTGCGGGAGTCGATCCGCTGGACGGCCACTCCCTTCGACCCGAGGTCCATGAGCTCGGTGAGCGCGGAGCGCCCCTCGTCGGTGCTGCGGGCCTCGAGCCACCGACCGAGGAGGAGGAATGTGGTGATGACCGCCGCGGTCTCGAAGTAGTAGTGGCCGTGAGGTCCGGCCCCGGTGAGCAGGGTGACCGTCGACCAGAGGTAGGCGGCGCTCACGCCGAGGCTCACGAGGGTGTCCATCGTGGAGGCGAGGTGGCGGGCGTTGAGGTAGGCCGCCCGGTGGAAGGGCCACGCCGCCCACGTCACGACCGGCGTGGCGAGCAGCCACTGCAGCCACGGGTTGGCGGCGAAGTCCCACGGGCCCATGGCGAGGACCACGACGACGAGGGCCAGGGCTCCGGCCACGACGGCCCGGCGCTGCAGATCGGCGCGCTTGATGGGCGTGTGCGTCGGGGGAGCGAGCCGGCTCTCGGGGGTGATGACGCTGGCACCGTAGCCGGCGGACTCGACCGAGGCGACGAGGTCGTCGACGGTGACGTCGTCGGGGTAGCTGACGCGCGCCTTTTCCGTCGCGAGGTTGACCACGGCCTCGACGCCGTCGATCTTGCCCAGGTTGCGTTCGATCCGGGCGGAGCACGACGCGCACGTCATGCCGGTGATCGCCAGGTCGACGCTCTGCCCGGAGGTCGTCGTGGTGGCCGGATCGGTCGTGGGGCTGGTGGTGCTCATGGGGTCATCATCTCGAGTCGTGTCGGCATGGCCGGGGAGGCGAAGGGGGTGGGTCGGGTCAGGAGCGCACGAGGCGGGCGATGGCGGCGCTGGCCTCGGTGACCTTGGCGGCCGCAGCCTCGTCGGACTCCTTGGCAGCGTCGACGACGCAGTGACCGATGTGGTCCTCGAGCAGGCCCAGGCTCACGGCCTGCAGCGCCTTGGTCGCGGCGGCGACCTGGGTCAGGATGTCGATGCAGTAGGTGTCCTCGTCGACCATCCGCGAGATGCCGCGGATCTGCCCCTCGACGCGCCTGAGTCGCTTGAGGTAGTCGTCCTTGCTGCCGCTGTACCCGGGCATGCGGTCCTCCGTCTCGTGGGTCTCACCATCGCGAACACCATACCCCCTTAGGGTATTTCCCCGACGCTCGAACCTGTGCATTTCCCTAGGCAAATACGGCAGGCCTGCGCATTTCCCTAGGCAAATACGGCAGGCCTGCGCATTTCCCTAGGCAAATACGGGGGGCCTGCGCATTTCCCTAGGCAGATGCGCAGCGTGAGGGAGAGCGGTCAGCCGATGAAGCGGAAGAGCGGGCTCGTTGGGTCGACCCGCTCGATGACCAGCGGGGAGGCCTCCATCCGGGCGAGGAGGGGGACCAGGTCGTCGGGGTGGCCGAGCTCGAGACCCACGAGCGCCGGCCCGGTCTCCCGGTTGCTCCGCTTGACGTACTCGAAGTAGGCGATGTCGTCGTCGGGCCCGAGCACCTCGTCGAGGAAGCGGCGCAGCGCGCCCGGCTCCTGGGGGAAGGTGACGAGGAAGTAGTGCTTGCGGCCCTCGTGGATCAGCGCCTTCTCGACGATCTCCGCGTACCGGGAGACGTCGTTGTTGCCGCCCGAGACGACCGCGACGACGGTCGACCCGGGCTCGATCCGCAGGTCCGGCAGGACGGTCGTGGCGAGGGCGCCGGCGGGCTCGGCGATGATCCCGTCCGCCTGGTACATCGCGAGCATCTCGACGCACAGGGCGCCCTCGGAGACCGAGGTGAGGTGGGTGCCGGTCGCCGCGACGGCCGCGTGGGTGAGGTCTCCGACGCGGCGGACCGCAGCCCCGTCGACGAAGGGGGAGACCTCCTCCAGGTCGACCGGCCGGCCGGCGGCGAGGGCTGCCGCCATCGACGCGGCACCCTCGGGCTCCACCCCGACGAGGCGGGTGGTCGAGGCGTGGGCGGCCAGCCACGTCGCCATCCCGCCGAGGAGCCCGCCGCCGCCGACGGGCACCGTGACGAGGTCGGGGACCCGCCCCAGCTGCGCGACGATCTCGTTCGCGACGGTGCCCTGACCGGCCATCGTGTCGAGGGCGTCGAAGGCGGGGACGACCACGGCCCCGGTGTGGGCCGCGTCCTGCGCGGCCGCGGTCGCCGCGTCGTCGTACACCTCGCCGGTGACGATGACCTCGACGAGGTCGCCCCCGAGGGCCGCGACACGGTCACGCTTCTGCCGAGGGGTGTTGCGCGGCAGGTAGATCCGCGCCCCGACGCCCAAGCGCTGACCGGCGAAGGCGACGCCCTGGGCGTGGTTGCCCGCGGAGGCGGCGACGACTCCCTTCGCCCGCTCCTCGTCGCTCAGGCCGGCGATGAAGTTGAAGGCTCCGCGCAACTTGTAGGAGCGGACCGGCTGGAGGTCCTCGCGCTTGAGCCAGACCTCGGCCCCGGTCGCGGCGGAGAGGCGGTCGCTGCGGTGCAGCGGGGTGGGGGGCAGCACGTCGGCGAACACCCGGGCGGCGGCATCGACGGCGGCTGCGGTGAGGAGGGGAGCGGTCACGACCCCACGGTAGACCTGCTCGCTCCGCCGCCCCCACCCCGCTCAGAGGAGGTCGAACTCCCGCAGCTCGTCCTCGGTCATCAGGCGCGAGCGGATGAGGAAGCGCACGCCCTCGGGCGCCTCGACCGAGAAGCCGGACCCGCGCCCCGGGACGACGTCGACCGTGAGGTGGGTGTGCTTCCAGTACTCGTACTGCGACACGCTCATCCAGAACTCGATCGGTGTGAAGCCCTCGCCGGTCAGGGTGCCGAGGTTGATGTCGGCCTGGCTGGTGATGAAGTCCCCCGCCGGGTAGCACATCGGCGACGACCCGTCGCAGCAGCCGCCGCTCTGGTGGAACATCAGCGGGCCGTGGCGCTGCTCGAGCTTCGCGAGCAGCGCTGCTGCCTCGTCGGTGAGGTCGACGCGTGCACCCATGGCGGGGGACTCCCTTCGGTCGGGCTCGATCAGAAGAAGCCGAGCTTGTTCTGGTCGTAGCTGACGAGCAGGTTCTTGGTCTGCTGGTAGTGCTCGAGCATCATCTTGTGGTTTTCGCGGCCGATGCCCGACTGCTTGTACCCGCCGAAGGCCGCGTGGGCCGGGTACTGGTGGTAGCAGTTGGTCCACACGCGACCGGCCTGGATCCCGCGCCCCATGGCGAAGGTCGTGTGCGCGCTGCGGGACCAGACGCCGGCGCCGAGGCCGTAGAGGGTGTCGTTGGCGATCTGCAGCGCCTCGTCCTCGTCGGCGAAGGAGGTCAGCGAGACGACCGGTCCGAAGATCTCCTCCTGGAAGATCCGCATCGAGTTCTTGCCCTCGAAGACCGTCGGCGCGATGTAGTAGCCGCCGGACAGGTCGCCGCCGAGGTCGACCGACTCGCCACCGGTGAGCACCTTGGCGCCCTCCTCGCGGCCGATCGCCAGGTAGCTCTTGATCTTCTCGAACTGGTCGTTGCTCGCCTGGGCGCCCATCGTCGTCTCGGTGTCGAGCGGGTTGCCCTGCGTGATCGCCTCGACGCGCTTGACGGCGTCGCCGACGAACTGCTCGTACATGCCCTGCTGCACGAGCGCGCGGGAGGGGCAGGTGCAGATCTCGCCCTGGTTGAGGGCGAACATCGTGAAGCCCTCGAGCGCCTTGTCGTAGAAGGCGTCCTGCGCGGCCGCGACGTCGTCGAAGAAGACGTTGGGCGACTTGCCGCCGAGCTCGAGGGTGACGGGGATGATGTTCTGGCTGGCGTACTGCATGATCAGCCGGCCGGTGGTCGTCTCGCCGGTGAAGGCGATCTTGGCGATGCGGGGACTGGAGGCGAGCGGCTTGCCGGCCTCGACGCCGAAGCCGTTGACGACGTTGAGCACGCCCGGGGGCAGCAGGTCGGCGATGAGCTCGACGACCTTGAGGATCGACCACGGGGTCTGCTCGGCCGGCTTGAGGACGATGCAGTTGCCGGCGGCCAGCGCCGGAGCGATCTTCCACACGCCCATGAGGATCGGGAAGTTCCACGGGATGATCTGGCCGACGACGCCGAGAGGCTCGTGGAAGTGGTACGCCATCGTGTTGTGGTCGATCTCCGAGATGCTGCCTTCCTGGGCACGGATCGCGCCGGCGAAGTAGCGGAAGTGGTCGACCGCGAGCGGGATGTCGGCGGCGAGCGTCTCGCGCACGGCCTTGCCGTTGTCCCAGGTCTCGATGACCGCGATGTCCTCGAGGTTGGCCTCGATGGTGTCGGCGATCTTGAGCAGGATGTTGGAGCGGTCGGTGGTCGAGGTGCGGCCCCACGCGTCCTTGGCGGCGTGCGCGGCGTCCAGCGCCTTGTCGATGTCCTCGGCGGTGCTACGGGCGACCCGGGTGAAGACCTGACCGGTCACCGGGGTGATGTTGTCGAAGTACTCGCCGTTCACGGGGGCGACCCACTCGCCACCGATGAAGTTGTCGTACTGCTCCTTGACCTCGATGGTCGAGTCCGAGCTGCCGGGCGGGCTGTAGACGGCCATGTCTGCCTCCTGGGGTCAATCGACGACGCACCGTTGCGAAGTCGTCCTGGGCCGACCGTAGGACGAGGAAGGTTGGCCAAAGGTTGGTCGGTCGTCAGCCGCCCAGTGCCGCGTCCACGACGGCCTTGGCGTCCGTCTGCACCTGGGCCAGGTGCTCGGGTCCGCGGAAGGACTCGGCGTAGATCTTGTAGACGTCCTCGGTGCCCGACGGGCGGGCGGCAAACCATGCCGACTCGGTGGTGACCTTGAGCCCACCGATGGCCGCGCCGTTGCCGGGGGCCTCGGTGAGCTTGGCCGTGATCGCCTCTCCCGCAACCGAGTCCGCGGTGACGGCGGCCGGGGTCAGGGCCTTGAGGGCAGCCTTCTGCTCACGGTCCGCGGGCGCGTCGACGCGGGCGTAGGCGGGCTCGCCGTGGCGGGCGACGAGGTCGGCGTAGTGCTCGCTGGGGGAGCGGCCGGTGGTCGCGAGGATCTCGGAGGCGAGCAGCGCGAGGATGATGCCGTCCTTGTCAGTGGTCCACACCGACCCGTCGTGGCGCAGGAAGGAGGCGCCGGCCGACTCCTCGCCGCCGAAGCCGACCGAGCCGTCGAGCAGGCCGGGGACGAACCACTTGAAGCCGACCGGCACCTCCCACAGGTCCATGCCGAGGTCGGCCGCGACGCGGTCGATCATGGAGCTCGACACGAGCGTCTTGCCGATGCGCCGGCTCGACCATCCCGGACGCGCGCCGCCGTGCAGGTACTGGATCGCGACGGCGAGGTAGTGGTTGGGGTTCATCAGCCCCGCGTCGGGCGTGACGATGCCGTGCCGGTCGGAGTCTGCGTCGTTGCCGGTCGCGATGTCGTACCGATCGCGTTGTGCGACAAGGCTCGCCATGGCCGCAGGCGAGCTGCAGTCCATCCGGATCCTGCCGTCCTTGTCGAGGGTCATGAACCGCCACGTCGGGTCGAGGAGCGGGTTGACCACTGTCAGGTCGAGGCCGTGGCGCTCGCCGATCTCGCCCCAGTAGTGCACGGCCGCCCCGCCCATCGGGTCGGCGCCGATCTGCACTCCGACGTCCCGGATCCGTTGCAGGTCAACGACGCTCGGCAGGTCGGTGACATAGGCGGCGAGGTAGTCGTGGTCGGTCGCGGCGGCCCGGGCCCGGGCGAAGGGAGTCCGCCGCACCTGCCGCAGGCCGTCGCGCAGGTGGGCATTGGCCGCGTCGGCGATGGCGCTGGTGACGTCGGTGTCGGCGGGCCCGCCGTGGGGCGGGTTGTACTTGAACCCACCGTCGCTCGGGGGGTTGTGCGAGGGGGTGACGACGATGCCGTCGGCCAGCCCCGTCCCCTTCGCCGTGAGGTCCTTGCCCCGGTTGGCCGTGAGGATCGCGTGCGAGATCGCGGGGGTCGGGGTGTAGCCGTCGCGGGAGTCGACGAGGACGGTGACACCGCCGGCGACGAGGACCTCGAGGGCGGTGGTCCACGCCGGCTCGGAGAGGGCGTGCGTGTCGCGGCCGAGGAAGAGCGGGCCGTCGATGCCGGCCGCGCGGCGGTGGTCGACGATTGCCTGGGTCGTCGCGAGGATGTGCGCCTCGTTGAAGGACCCGGTGAGCGAGGAGCCCCGGTGCCCGCTCGTGCCGAAGGCGACCTGCTGGTCGACGTCGTCGGGGTCGGGCTGGACTGCGTAGTAGGCGGTGACGACGTGGCTGACGTCGATGAGGTCCTCGGGCAGTGCGGGCTGGCCCGCTCGGTCGGCTGCGCTCATGGCCCGACGCTACCGCCCTACCGCAGCACCGCCGCCAGCCGCGCGGTCAGCGGTGCCCGGGCCGGGTGGCGCCCATCGCCCAGCTCGTCGAGTGCCCGCTGCAGCACCTCGGTGTCGGCGACGACCTCGCTGTAGGCGAGGACCGCCGAGGGGTCGGGGTCGGTGAGCAGGCACTCGCGGACGGCGACCGCGAGGTACTCCGCGGTCTCGGTGAGCAGGGGTGAGCTGGTCCCGGGGACGAGGTCGCCGCCGTAGGCGTCGACGGCGGAGCGGGCATCGCCGCGCCGCACCGCTGCTCGCACCGCGTCGACGTCGCTGACCACCGGCAGGTCGAGTCGGTAGGGGCGCGATGCGAGCCGGCCGCCGAGGGCCGAGCGCAGGTGGCTGACCTCCGACTTCAGGGTGCTCGTCGAGACCCGCTCGTCGCCGTAGAGGTGGGCGTGCAGCTCGCCGAGCGAGAGCCCGTCGGGGTGCAGCGCGAGGATCGCGAGGATCTCGACCTGGCGTCGGGTGAGGAGCAGCCGTGACCCGTCGAGGTGGACCTCGCTCGCGCCGAGCAGCCGCAGGTGCAGCCCCTGGTGGGCGGGCAGGGTCAGCGTCGACGCGAGCGACGACGCGGGGATCGCCGTCTCGAGGAGACGCGCCAGCGCCTGGGCGGTGGCGGCGCCGATGGGGTGGCTGCGGTCCCACGTCGTCGACAGGTCGAGCACCCCGAGCTGGGCACCGGTCACCGGGTCGTGGACGGGCGCGGCCCAGCAGGCCCAGCTGTGCACGATCGGGGCGTAGTGCTCGGCGGCGAAGACGGTCGAGACGGCGTCGGTGCGCAGGGCGAGGTTGAGCGCATTGGTCCCCACGCTGCCCTCGTCCCACCGGCCGCCGGCGACGAAGTTGACCTGCTCGGCGGCGCTGCGCATGACCCGCCCGCCGTAGGTCCACAGGATGCGGGTCTGCGGGTCGGTGACCGCGACGACGAGGTCACCGTCCTCCGCGGCGGACCGCAGCGCGCCCTCGAGGCGGTTGACGGCGGCCGACAGCGGTGACTCCGCGAAGAGGGTGGCGGTCTCCCCTTCGTCCGCCAGTGGCGCGGCCTCGACGGTCGCCGGCAGGTGCTCGGCGGACCGCTCCCACGACGAGAGGATCTCGGGGCGCACCTGCTCGGGGGCACTCCCCTCGCGCCAGTGCTCCCAGGCGCGCTGCAGCGTGCGCTGTCGGCCGGACTCCGCCATCGGCCACCTCCTCGTGGTCGCCGCCAGCGTAGAGCGCGGGCTGCGCATCTGCCTAGGAGAGGCGCAGGCCCCGCCGTATTTCCCTAGGGAAATCACCGAACCACACCCGACCGCACCTCGTCGCTTTGACGTGGGGGCCTCGCGCGCTGTCCCATGGACCTATGACCGACCTCGCGATCGTCGACGCCGCTGCCACCCCGCTCCAGGCCCGGGTCGGCACCAAGTTCGCCTACAGCACGACGGGGGTCCGCGAGGCGCTGCTGTCCTTCGCGGTCTCCAACGCCCACGACATCCTCGAGGAGGAGATCCTCATTCACGCCGGCGGGCGTGAGGTGCAGGCGCGTGAGCTCGCGGGCAACCACGGCACCCGGCTCCACCTCGTCGAGGGCGTCGGCGACGGGTGGCTCGAGGTGACCTACTCCGCACTCGTCGACATCACCCGGCCGACCGGCGACCAGGTGGGACGCGAGATCGACTTCGACCGGTGGGTCTTCACCCGGCCGAGCCGCTACGCCGAGTCGGACCGCCTGGCGCCCATGGCTGCTCGGCTCTTCCCGACCCAGACGGGCGTGGAGCGGGTCGAGGCCGTCGGCGAGTGGGTCAACACGCACATGGCCTACATCTCCGGCTCCAGCCGGGGAACCGACGGCGCGGTCGACTCGATCCTCCAGGCGTCGGGGGTCTGCCGCGACTTCGCGCACGTCGTCGTCGCGCTGCTGCGTGCGCTGGGGACGCCGGCGCGCCTGGTCTCGGTCTACGCGCCCGGTCTTCAGCCGATGGACTTCCACGCCGTCGCCGAGGCCTGGGTCGACGACGCCTGGCACATCGTCGACGCGACGCGGCTGGCGCCACGCGAGTCGATGATCCGCATCGCCACCGGCCGCGATGCGGCCGACACCGCCTTCCTCACCACCCGCGGCGGGCGCATGACCTTCAACCGGCAGGTCGTCACGGCCACGCTCACCGAGGGCACCCTCCCGCAGGAGGACCCCTCCGCGCTCGTGCGTCTGCCCTGAGGACGGCTGTCCCATGCTCGTCTAGGTTTGGGGCATGTCACTCCGCAGACGGCCCACGGCCGTGCCCCGCCTCATCGCGGGCGTCGTCATCGTGCTCTGGTTTGTCGTGGCCGGCGTCGGTGGCCCGCTCGTGGGGCAGCTGAGCAGCGTGCAGGACAACGACCAGGCGTCCTTCCTGCCCGCCGACGCCGAGTCGACGCAGGTGAGCGCGCGGCTCGGTGACTTCGGCGCCGACGCGACCTTGCCCCTCCTGCTCGTCGTCGAGGACGACGGCGGCATCGACCGGTCGACGATCGGCCTGCTGCAGGGCTGGGCCGAGCGGTTGCCCGACCAGCAGGTCGACAGCGTGCCCGGCACGCTGGGTGACCTGCTCGCGTCCGACACCGTGCCGGTGATCCCCGCTGACGACGGGGCGGCCGTCCTCGTCCCGATCGAGCTCGACGCCGCCGAGGTCGAGGAGCGTGTCGACGGCGAGGCGATCTCGACACGCGTCGTCGACGCACTTCGCGGTGACCTTGCTCCCGACGTGACCGGAGAGGTCTCCGTGACCGGACCGGCCGGCTTCACCGCTGACCTCGGTGAGGCCTTCGCGGGCATCGACGGGATCCTCCTGCTCGTCGCGCTCGCCGTCGTCCTCGTCATCCTCGTGCTCGTCTATCGCAGTCCGGTCCTCCCCTTCGCCGTGCTCGTCACGAGCGTGTGCGGTCTGGCCCTGGCCGCGCTGGTCATCCACCCGATGGCCGAGGCCGGGTGGATCCAGCTGTCGGGACAGAGCCAGGGCATCCTCTTCATCCTCGTCGTCGGGGCCGCGACCGACTACGGGCTGCTGCTCGTCGCCCGCTATCGCGAAGAGCTGCACCGGGCCGACCCGCTGCCCGCGCTGCGCGTGGCCTGGCGGCAGACGCTCGGCCCGGTCATGGCGAGCGGGCTGACGGTCATCGCCGGCCTGCTCTGCCTGCTGTTGTCGGACCTGGGCAACATCTCGGGTCTCGGGCCGGTCGGCGCCCTCGGCATCGTCGGGGCCATGGTGGCCGCGCTCACCCTGCTGCCTGCGGTGCTGGCGCTGCTGGGGCGCGTCGCTTTCTGGCCCTCCCCGCCCCGCCGCGACGACGCGCCGCGGCACCGCCTCTGGCAGGGCGTCGCCGACCGTGTCACCCGACGGCCGCGCCGCACGTGGGTCGTCACCGCCGCCGCGATGTTCGTCGCGGCGGGCGCGGCGACGACTTTTGACGCCTCGGGCATCACGCAGGCGCAGTTCTTCACGACCGAGGTCGAGTCGGTGCGTGGGCAGGAGGTCATCGACAGGCACTTCGACGGCGGTGACCAGCGGCCGGTCCAGGTGATCGTCCCGGCGTCCGCGACGACCGAGGCGAAGGCGGTGCTCGCCGACCACCCGCAGGTGGCCGAGCGCGTCGAGGAGTCGGCCGAGCGGGGCGGCTCCGACGCCCTGCTGAGCGCGCCGCTCACCGTGGGTTCCGAGTCCGACGAGGCGCGCGAGGTCGTGCTCGAGCTGCGTGACGAGGTGCGTGCCGTGAGCCCCGAGGCCCTCGTCGGCGGGGCGACGGCCACGAGCGTCGACACCGACGCCGCGAGCCAGCGCGACTACGTCGTCGTCATCCCGGCGATCCTGCTCGTCGTCACGCTCATCCTTGTCGGTCTGCTGCGATCGGTCGCCGCGGCCGCGTTGCTCGTCGTCGTCAACGTGCTCGGCTTCGCGGCGACGCTTGGGGTCGCCGCGGTGGTCTTCGGCCTGCTCGGGTACCCCGGCGCAGACCCGTCGACCCCTGTCCTCGCCTTCGTCTTCCTCGTGGCGCTCGCGGTCGACTACTCCATCTTCCTCATGACGCGGGCGCGGGAGGAGTCGCTGCAGGTGGGCACGCGCCGCGGCATCGCCCAGGCGGTCGCGGTGACCGGCGGGGTCATCACGAGCGCGGGCGTGGTGCTCGCGGCGACCTTCTCGGCGCTGTGGGTCATCCCGCTGCTCTTCCTCGCGCAGATCGCCTTCATCGTCGCCTTCGGGGTGCTGCTCGACACCATCGTCACGCGCTCGATCCTCGTCCCCTCCCTCGTGGCCGATCTGGGGGACCGCGTTTGGTGGCCGTGGGCAGGGCGGATCGCGGCCGACGAGCCGCGAGAGTGATCGAGGTGGGTCCCTCGGGCCCACGAGGTGCTCCGCAGCGCCGGTACGGGGGCGGGCTGCTCGCGGGGTGAGACGCATCTGGTGCACGCCCCACCTCCTGAAGTTACTCTGGAGTAACCAAGGTCGATCACCGGCGATCGACCCCCTGCCAGGAGGCCTGCCATGCGTCGCCCTCGAGTCCTGTCCACCCTCGCTGCGACCGCGGCACTCCTCGTCGCAGGTGCCTCAGGGGGTGCGTCTGCTGCCCCGGCGTCCACCGCTGCAGCGAAGACCCGACCCCACTACGTGACGCTCGGTGACTCCTACTCTGCCGGCAACGGGGCCGGCGCCTACGTGGAGAAGACCTGCTGGCGCTCACCCAACAACTACGGCCAGCGGGTGGCGACGCGGCAGGGTGCCACGCACACGACGGCCGCGTGCAGCGGCGGCGTCATCGACGACATCCTCTCCCCGCGTGAGCTCGGGTCCCCGACGCTGCGGACCCGGACCTACCGCGTCCCGGTGGGTGCGGTCGACGCACGCGCCCAGTGGCTGCGCCAGGCCAAGGCGGACAAGCTGTGCGGCACGCCGAGCCAGCGCGACTTCTCCTACACCTACTCGATCCGCTCGAGCGCCTCGGCGGGCTCCCTCTTCACCGCCACCGTCCGCTGCCAGCTCGTGGCACGCCCGCAGATCGACTCCGTGACGACCTCGACCGATGCGGTCTTCGTGACGATCGGCGGCAACGACCTGGGGTTCACGACGATCGCCACGCAGTGCATGGCGCTACGGGCGGCGGCCGGCTGCAAGCAGGCCATCGACGCTGCCAATGCCGAGATCGGCACCCTCAAGTCACGCACCAAGACGGTGCTCAAGGCGGTGCACGCCCGCTCCGGTGGTCGCGCAGAGGTCTACCTCCTGGGCTACCCGCACCTCATCAACACCCGGAGCCACAAGCTGAGCTCGACCTACGACTTCGGGCAGGAGCTCGACCGGCTGCAGCGGCGTGGCGACACGGCGCAGCGGGCCGCGATGCTCGAGCTGGACCGATCCACGACCGGGCGGGGCGGCTTCACCTTCGTCGACGTCAAGCCGGACTGGGGTGGCTACACCCACGGCATCGACCCGCGTCCCCTCGCCAGCCAGTCCAATGCCTGGCTGGTGCCGATCTTCGGCACCGGTCGCGAGTTCTCCGAGTGGGTGCACCCCAACGCCGCCGGGTGGGGCGCGAGTGCGCTGGCGCTCTACGCCGCCATGCGCTGAGCCACCCGGCGCCGGCAGATCAGTCGAGCAGGTCGACCAGCTGCGGCGCGATACCGATGTAGGTGGCGGGCGTCATCGCCGCGACCCGCTCCTCGACGTCGGCCGGCAGGCCGAGCCCACGGACGAAGTCGACGAGCTCGGGTTGACCGATGCGGCGCCCGCGGGTCAGCTCCTTGAGCCGCTCGTAGGGCTCGTCCATGCCCTCGACGCCCCGGGCGCCCAGCGCCCGCATCACCGACTGGATCGGCTCGCCGAGCACCTCCCAGTTGGCGTCGAGGTCGGCCGCCATGGCCTCGGGCACGGCGTCGAGACCGGCCAGGCCGCGGCCCGCGTTGTCGATCGCGAGGAGCGAGTGGCCGAGCGCGGTGCCGATGTTGCGCTGCATCGAGCTGTCGGTCAGGTCTCGCTGCAGGCGCGAGGTGACGAGCGTCGTCGCGAGCACGTCGAGGAGGGCATTGCTCACCTCGAGGTTGGCCTCGGCGTTTTCGAAGCGGATCGGGTTGACCTTGTGCGGCATCGTGCTCGAGCCGACGGTGCCCTGTCCACGCACCTGGGCGAAGTAGCCCATGGAGATGTAGCTCCACACGTCGGTGCAGAGGTTGTGCAGCACCCGGTTGTAGCGCGCGATGTCGGCGTAGATCTCGGCCTGCCAGTCGTGCGACTCGATCTGGGTGGTCAGCGGGTTCCACGTCAGGCCGAGACCCTCGACGAAGGACTGCGAGATCTCCAGCCAGTCGGCCTCGGGCACGGCGGCCAGGTGGGCGCCGAAGGTGCCGGTGGCGCCGTTGATCTTTCCGAGGTACTCGTCGGACGAGATGCGCCGCACCTGCCGCAGGAGCCGGTGCGCGAGGACAGCGAGCTCCTTGCCCATCGTGGTCGGCGTGGCCGGCTGTCCGTGCGTGTGGGCGAGCAGCGGCACGTCGCGCAGCTCGTCAGCCAGCGTCGCGACGGCCTCGGCGAGGGCGTCGGCTCGCGGCAGCCAGACCTGCTCGACGGCGCCCTGGACCATGAGCGCGTAGGAGAGGTTGTTGATGTCCTCGCTCGTGCAGCAGAAGTGGATGAGCTCGCACAGCCCGGCGTCCTCGGGCGCCGGCGCGATCTGGCGCAGGCGCTCCTTGAGGTAGTACTCGACGGCCTTGACGTCGTGCTGGGTGACCTTTTCGGTCGCGGCGAGCTCGGCGATGTCCTCGGGGCCGAAGTCCTCGACGACCTGCCGCAGGGCGGCCTGCTCGTCGGTGGTCAGCTGGCGCACGCCGGGCACGACCTGCCGGCTCGTCAGGTGGATGAGCCACTCGACCTCGACGTGCACGCGCATCCGGTTGAGCGCGGGCTCGCTCAGGTGGTCGATGAGCGGTGCGACGGCCGGACGGTAGCGACCGTCGAGCGCGCCGAGGGCGATCTGGGGCGTGGCGTCAGCGAGGCTCTGCATGGCGCCATCCTCCCAGAGACGAAGGGGGGCCCGGTCCCGGCGTCCACTGCAGGCCCGGCCGGTACGGCCGGTCAGGAGGTGTACGCCTGCGCGACGTCCTCGGCGATGGTGGTCAGCTGCTTGTCCGTGCGGTCGCCGTTGAGATCGGCCGCGAGGACCGTCAGGGTGAGTCCCCCGTCGAGCTCGGCGAAGAGGTAGACGTTGCCGCCTGAGGCGCCGGCCGGGTCGAGGGTGACGAGGGTGGCCTTCGTGCCGTCGTCGAGGGTGCGGCTCTCGGTCTTGGCGCCCGTGCCGGCGAACTCGTCGCTGGCGGCAGCGTCCTCGACGCTGGTGCCGTCCTCCGCGAGCCCCCAGCTCAAGGAAAATCCGGTGCCTTCGCCGAGGTCGGCCTCGTCGCCGGGGAGGACGTTGCACTGGCCTGAGAGATCGGAGACCTCGACGGGGAAGCCGACCCACTCCTCGAGCTCGTCGGGGGTCACCGCGCCGCAGTCGAGCCCGCCGCCTGCGCCGGAGGCGGAGGTCTCGCTGCCCTCCGACGACGTCTCGCTGCCCTCGGACGAGGTGCTCGAGCTCGTCGCATCCGTCGGGCTCGACGTGCGGCTCGACGCGGCCGAGCTCGAGGGGCTCTCCTCGGGTGACCCGGAGCAGGCGCCGAGGAGCAGCGCGGTGCCGAGGACGAGGGCGAGGGGGGCGGGGCCACGGGTCATGGGTTCACTCTCCGAGCTCGTGGCGGACGTGCGAGATGATGCCGTCGAGCGCGGCATCGATCTCGGCATAGGTGCGGTCGAAGTCGTTGTCGTCGCCGTACCAGGGGTCGGCGATGGCGAGGTCGTCTCCCTTCGGCCCGCTCGGGTCGTAGGAGCGGATCATCCGGATGCGGTCCTTGGCCTCGCGGGTACCGGCGAGACGTCGCAGCACCGTGTAGTGGCCGTGGTCGGCGGCGAGCACGAGGTCGCGGTCGTCGAACCTCCGCTTGTCGAAGGTGCGGGCCCGGTGGTTCGAGTAGTCGCCGGTGTGCCCGTGACGGTGCATGGCCGCGATGGTGCGCGGGTCGGCGGGGTTGCCCTCCTCCCACGCGGTGGTGCCGGCCGAGTCGACCACGACGCGGTGGCCGAGCCCAGCAGCCTCGAAGCGCTCGCGCAGCAGCCACTCGCCCATCGGCGACCGGCAGATGTTGCCGGTGCACACCACGGTGATCCGGTAGTCGCTCATGCCGTCATCGTCTCCCACTCCTCCGGGAGCAACCACGAGAGACCCTGTGGTCCCGCTGACAGTGCCAACGTCCCGAGCAGCGGCAGCTCGCGGTGTCGCAGCACCTCGCTGTGCAGGGCGACGGCGTGCAGGGTGCCCGGCGTCGTCGGGTCGGCCGCGAGGACGACACCGGTGGAGATCCCCTTGTAGCGAAGGGCGGTCCCCGCGTCGGCGAGGGTGCCACCCCGTGGGTCGAGACGGGCCAGCAGGCCGGGGGCGGTGAGCAGGAGCAGGCCGTCGGTCGCCTCGACGGCCCGCAGGGCGCGCCGGGCGAGCGGGTCGGGGCCGGGCGACAGCGCCATCAGGTGGACCTCACGCCCTTCGTCGCGCAGCGCTGAGGTGCAGGCGGCGGCGGTGTCGGTCACGTTGACGCCCCGGGCGTCGGTGAGGAGGACGACGCGGGGGAGTGCGACCTCGGAGAGCGCGCTCACAGGCCGACAGCCCGGCGCAGCTGGGCCCCGGTCCACCGGTGCCGGTCGGGGCCGGCGGCTTCGGCCTCGCGCACGAGCTCGACGATCCGCACGCAGACGGGCGTGCTCGAGCCGTGGTCGGCACCCAGCTGGACGACGATGCCCTGCAGCTCGTCGATCTCGGTGGCGCGACCGGCGTCGAGGTCGTCGGCCATCGACGAGCGGGCGGTCGGTGCGACCTTGAGCGAGGCGCGGGCGACGTTGGCGAAGACCGGCGTCGGGGTCCGCAGGAGGCGTGGCATCGCGGAGGCGGGGAGCGGGGTGAGCCGGCTGGGCGTGATGCCGAGCCGCCGCGCGAGGGCGAGTGCCTCGTCCTGGCAGGCCGCGAGCACGACGCGGCAGTCACGGTCGCGCAGCTCGACGGCGAGCGGCAGGCCGGTGAGCGCGTTGATCGCGTTGTTGAGGTTGAGCAGGAGCTTGGCGTAGAGCACCGCCCGCATGTCGGGCTCGACGTCGACGCGCAGGCCGGCCCCGTGGGCCGCCTTGACGAAGGGGTCGACCCGGGGGTGGTCCTTGGCGACGAGGTGCCCGCTCGTCGTCTGGGTCCAGTGGGTCTCGCCGGAGCGCACGACGTTGAAGGGCACCATGCCGGAGAGCACGAGTGGTCGTGAGGCCCTGCTGGGGAAGGCGCCGGCGAGTGCCTCGTCGATCGCGCTCGCATTGCGCAGACCGTTTTGGAAGGACAGGACGATGGAGTCGTGACCGAGGTAGGGGGCGATCTGGGCGACGGCGGCCTGCAGGTCGAGGGTCTTCGTCGTCAGCAGCACGATGTCCGCGCCGACGGTGGCGCTCGCCTCCGTGGCGAGGGTCAGGGCGTCAGGTCGCACGACCCGGGTGCGGCCGCGCAGGTCGGTGACGGTGAGGCCGTCGCGCTCGATCGCGTCGACGAGGTGTGGCCGCCCGACGAGCGTGACATCGGCTCCGGCAGCCAGCCAGCCGCCGATGTAGGTGCCGACGCTGCCGGCCCCCATGACCGCCACGCGTGTGCGCTCCACTGTGCTCACCCCTTGCCGAGCCGTCGGCCCCGAGTCCAGCGCCGCTGCGACGATCCTAGTCGCAGGGGTGCGGTCACTCGCGGGTCAGGGAGACCCATCCGTTGGCGTGCTCGCCGCGTGCCGGGTGCGTCGGCACCAGCTCCGCCACGGTGTAGCGGGTGCCGCCGACCGAGAGGGTCTCGTCGAGCCGGATCGTCCGCCGGTCGGACCCCAGGTGCAGGCCCGCCCGGTCGGGGTCGATGTTGAAGGCGATGAGCCGCACGCCGTCGACATCCGTCGGCAGGTTTTGGCGGAGGACGGTCGCGCCGGCCAGTGGGGTCCGCTCGGCCTCGGCCGAGTCGTCCCCGCAGGCGGAGAGGGCGCTCGCGCCCAGCAGGGCCAGGAAGGTCCGCCGACCCAGGGCCGGCCCACGTCGACCGGTGCGTGCATCCATGTCTCATGCCCCCTTCGTCCTGGCGAGCGTAGGCGCGCGGCCGGGGGAGGGCGAGGGGGAGCGCTCCCCGGGGGACGACGAAGCGGCCGGCCCGAGATCGGGCCGGCCGCTCCTGCACTGCGGCGAAGGGAGGTCACCCCACGGTGGCGAGGTCCTCGGCGGGCTCCTCGGCCGACGTGCGTCGGGTGAGGGCCTCGCCCTCGACGTCGACGTTGGGCAGCACCTTGTCCAGCCAGCGCGGCATCGCCCAGGCCTTGTCGCCGAGCAGGTACATCAGCGCGGGGATGAGCACCATGCGCACGACGAAGGCGTCGAGCAGGACGGCGGCCGCGAGCGCGAAGCCCATCGACTTGATGAGGTTGTCCGGCTGGAGCATGAAGGCGGCGAAGACCGAGATCATGATGAGCGCCGCGGCGGTGACGACGCGAGCGCCGTGGCGGAAGCCGTCGACGACGGCCTCGCGGGCCGTGTCGCCGTGGACGTAGGCCTCACGCATCCGGGTGACGAGGAAGACCTGGTAGTCCATCGCCAGCCCGAAGACGATGCCGATCATGAGGATCGGCAGGAAGCTGACGAGCGGTGCCCCGTCGACCAGGCCGAAGGCACCCTCCTGGAAGATCGCCACGGTCGCGCCGAGCGTCGCCAGGGTCGACAGCACGAAGCCGAGCGTCGCGGTGAGCGGCACGAGGATCGAGCGGAAGACGAGCATGAGCAGGACGAAGGCGAGGCCGACGACGACCGCGAGGTACGGCACGAGGGCGTCCTGCAGCTTCTGCGACACGTCGGTCTGGATCGCGGTGAGGCCGGTGACGCCGAGGGTCGTGCCGGTGGCCTCCTCCTGCGCGGGGATGCCGTCACGGATCGTGTGGAGCAGCTCCTCGGTCGCCTCGTCGCTCGCGCCCGCGGCGGGCGTGACCATGACCTGGGCGCCGGTGCCCTCGTCGTTCATCGCGACGACCTGGGCATTGGTCACCCCGTCGAGCTGGCCGAGCCACTGGGCGACCTCGCCGTATGCGGCGGGCGCCTGACGCGGGTCCTCGATGTCGCGGCCGTCGACGACGACGACCATCCGGGCCTCCTGGCCGCGGCCGAAGCCGTCGGCGATGAGGTCGGCGGCATCGCGCTGCGAGGTGCCGGGGGCGGCGGTCGAGTCGCTCGGCAGGGCCAGGTGCAGGTCCTTGGCCGGGATGGCCAGGGCCCCGAGGGCGAGCACGGCCACGAGGGCGGCGAGGACCGGGCGGGCGCCGATGGCCCGGGCCCAGCGCGTGCCGCCGTTGTCGACGTGCTGCCCCTCGTCGACGGCCTTGTCCTTGCGGATCTGGCCGGCGAAGGCGCGGTGCCCGAGGGCCCCGAGCACGGCGGGCAGCAGCGTGAGGGCGACGAGCACGGCGGCGAGCACCGTGGCGGCGGCGGCCAGGCCCATCGCGGTGAGGAAGGGGATGTTGACGACGGCCAGCGCGACGAGCGCGATGATCACCGTCAGGCCGGCGAAGACGACGGCGGACCCGGCGCGGCCGACGGCCAGGCCGATCGCGTGCTCGCGGTCCGTGGTGCGCCGCAGCTCGGTGCGGTAGCGGGAGAGGATGAAGAGGGCGTAGTCGATGCCGACGGCCAGACCGAGCATCGAGGCGAGGATCGGGGTCGTCGTGCCGAGGTCGAAGACCGCGGTCGACGCGGTGATGCCCGTGATGCCGATGCCGACCCCGACGAGGGCAGTGAGGATCGGCAGGCCGGCAGCGACGAGGGAGCCGAAGGTCAGGACGAGGACGACGAGGGCGACGGCGATGCCGATGAGCTCGCTCGTCATGCCCATCTCGGGCATACCCTGCATGCCGGTGCCGGTGGCCTCGACGGTCAGCCCCGCGTCTCGGGCGTCGTCGACGGCCTCGGTGACGGCGTCACGGCTGGTCTGCTCGACGTCGGTGACGGTCTCGACGTCGAAGGTCCACTGGATCAGGCCGGTGCGGCCATCCTCGGTGAGCGGGGAGACCGCGGCGGCGTTGGCCCGCGCCACCTCGGTGGGCTGGCCGCTCTCCTTGGCCTGGTCGAGGTACTGCTGCTCGACCCCCTTCGCCGCGGCGACGGGGTCGACGAACTGCTCCGGGGCGCCGACCTGGGGGGCGGCGCGCAGGTCGGTGAGCAGGTCCTCGACAGCTGCCGCATTGGCCGGGTCGGAGAGCTTTTCGCCTGCCGGTGCCTGGACGACGACGGTGCCGGTGGCCTGGTCGAAGGCGTCCTTGGCGCCGGGGAAGAGCTCCTGCTGCAGGGTCTGCGCCTGCTCCGACTCGATACCGGGGATCGTGAATTTGTCGCTCAGCGGCTTGGAGAGGGTGCCGGCGACGGCGCCGATGCCGATGAGGACGACGAGCCAGCCGATGAGGAAGACCGGCCAGCGCCGGAACGCGGTCCGGCCGAGGCGGTAGAGGGCGTGGGCCATGAGGGTGCCTTTCGAGGCGTCGGGGTGGGCCGGCCGCGTCGTCGAGGCCGATCGTGCTGGACGAAGGGGGTTACGCCTGGTCGGCGAGGATCCCCCGGGCGATGGTGAGGTTGGCTCGGGCCCGGGCGGAGAGCGGGCCCAGGGTGGGGGTGGCAATGTACTGGACCACGGAGTGCTGGATGACGCCGCCGACGATGGCCAGAGCCATCCGGGCCCGGGTGTCGTCGACGCCCTCGCGCTCGGAGAGATGGGTGACGAGTCGCTCGCTCAGGTCCTCGACGTGGGCCTTGACCCGGACGAAGAGGTCGGGGTTGCGCTCGATGACGTCGTGGAGCTGCTGGAAGTCGGCGGGGGTGCCGTCGTCGGCGTGCAGGCAGTCGAGGGTGACGGCGAGCACGTCGTCGACGAGGTGGCCGGTCGGGCCGCCGTCGCGCAGGGTCTGCGCCTGCTCGTCGGTGAGCTCGGGGAGCATGCCGAGGACCGCCTCCTCCTTGGAGGAGACGTGGTTGAAGAGGGTGCGCCGCGAGACCCCGACGGCGCGGGCGAGGTCCTCGACGGTGAAGCCTGAGTAGCCGCAGTCCACGGCGAGCCGCTGAGCGGCGGCGATGATCGCGGAGCGGCGGCTGCCGGCTCGCATGGTTGCACTATCGGTCACACAGTGCACTCTTGCACTCTCGAACCCTTTGTGCAAAACCCTTCTGCTCCGCCGGACGCGACGAAGGGGGTCGACCGTGGCGGTCGACCCCCTCCGGGTGCTGTGAGGAGACTCAGGCGGCGACGGGTGCACCCAAGCGGGCGATGAGCGCCTGCAGTGCGGCATCGGCGTCGCTGTCGACGAGTCTGCCGTCGGCGAAGGCCTCGAAGGAGGAGCCGACGCCGAAGGTCTCCTCGACGACGTCAGCGCCGGCGATCTGCAGCGAGCGGACGGCGTCCTTGCGGGCCCACTCGGCACCGTAGGGGGCGCCGGACGCGGCCAGGACGATGGCGCGCGTGCCGTGGATGCTCGCGGCCTCGCGCGGGCGGGAGGCCCAGTCGATGGTGTTCTTGACGACGCTCGAGAGGGTGCCGTTGTACTCGGGGGTGACGACGACGAGGGCGTCAGCGGCTTCCACGGCCTCGCGCAGCTCGGTGGCGACCTGCGGGACCGAGCCCTCGATGTCGAGGTCCTCGGAGTAGTGCGGCAGGTCGGCGCCGCGGTTGAACCACGTGGCGGTCGTGCCCTCGGGCAGGTGGGCTGCGGCGGCCTCGGCGAGGCTGCGGTTGGTCGAGCCGTCGCGCAGGCTGCCGAGGAGGAAGAGGACGTTCATCAGGGGGGACTCCTGGGGGTTTTGGTCAAGTGCTTGACCATGGTGATCGCGGCCGGCGAGTAAAGTCAAGTCCTTGACCAATGGCTTACCATGGGCGCATGACCCCCGACCTGCCCTCCCCGCTGGCCGGCTCGTGCCCCGGCGAGGGGCAGGCACCGCTCGTCAACCTCCTCGCCCGCGCCCAGGCGAGCTTCGTCGCCGACTTCGAGACGCGGCTGCGTGACTCCGAGATCGAGGGGCTCTCGCTGGCTCACTCGGCCAACGTCCTGCGGCACCTGTCCGAAGGGCCCCGGCGGGCGCGCGAGATCGTCGACCGGTGCGGGGTGACCAAGCAGGCGGTCAGCCAGCAGATCGCCCACCTCGAGCGCAACGGGTACGTCGCCGTCGAGCCGGACGCGCAGGACCAGCGGGCGCGCATCGTCAGCCTCACGGCGAAGGGGGAGTGCGCCCAGGCCGTCGTCGGCCGTCTCTTCGAGGAGGTCGAGCGCGACTGGGCCGAGCGGATCGGGCCGGCGCAGGTGGCCGCTCTCCGGTCAGCGCTCACCGACCTGCTCGGCGGCGGGACCTGCTGAGTCGTCAGGCCTCGCCCGTCGTGCCGCTCGTCTCGCCGTGCTTCTTGCACGTGGCCGTCCACGTCGTGCCCTCGGTGGCGACCGTGAGCTTGCGGCGGCAGGTGGTGCAGTAGGTCGGGGCGTGGGCTGCCAGCTCCTGGCGGCACAGCACGTGGTTGCCCTTGCTGGCGGACGTGCCGCAGTGACCGCAGTAGGTGACCGCGACGACCGGCGGGATGGCGCCGAGCGTGTCGGGGTCGCTCCAGCCGGAGTCGCCGGCGGTGGGGAGGTCAGTCATGTCGACGATTGTGGCGCATGGCTGCTCCCGGGCCTCCGGCGCACCCCGGGAGGTCACGTCTCGGTCACTCCCGGCGCGCGAGGCAACCCGGAGCCCCGGCGGGGCGTCCATGATGTCGATACCGCGCGCAGGGGGCGCGCGGTCGGAGCAGGGGAGCAGGACACATGGCACGAGCACGACTGCCGCTCGCGGCCCTCGTCGCCGGCATCGCACTCGCCGGGTGCGGGTCGCAGACGGCGCCGCAGGCCACACCCACCGGGGCCTCGTCGCCGGAGGCGACCACGAGCTCGCCGACCCGGTCGCCGAGCGCCACGTCGTCCAGCTCGTCCACCTCGGCCGGCCCGACGAGCTCGCCGACCTCGCAGGCGACCTCGAGCCGCCCCCTTCGTCCCGGTGACGAGGGCGCCCGGGTGCGGCGGTTGCAGCAGGACCTCAATGCCGCCGGCTACTGGCTCGGCACCCCCGACGGGACCTACGGTCACCTGACCTCGCAGGCGGTCATGGCCCTGCAGAAGTCGGCCGGGCTGGACCGTGACGGCATCGCCGGCCGCAAGACCCTGGACGCCCTGGCGAAGGGGGTCCTCCCCCCCCTGCCGAGCGGTCCGACCAACCGCGTCGAGATCGACCTGGAGCGGCAGGTGCTCATGGTCGTGCGCGGGGGCGAGCTGAAGTACGTCATCAACACGAGCACCGCATCGGGCGAGACCTACATCTCCCGCGGGCAGCCCGCGGTCGCGGTCACCCCCACGGGCACCTTCACCGTCGGTCGCACCTTCCGCGGGTCGGAGGTCGCGCCGCTCGGCACCCTCTACAGCCCGCGCTACTTCTACGGCGGCTACGCCGTCCACGGGTCCGGCTCGATCCCCGCCTACCCCGCCTCGCACGGCTGCGCGCGCGTGAGCAATGCGGCCATGGACATGATCTGGGACGAGGACCTCATGCCGGTCGGCTCGACCGTCGTCGTGCGCTGAGTCGCCCCACCCAGAGGCCGGAGGGAGCCAGCCTCACCTCGCGTCGCGGTAGACCTCGTCCGGGTAGGTCGCCGACATGCCGGCGTCGTTGCGCAGGGTCACCTCGCCGTCGCCGAAGTCCACCTCGACCTCACCGTCCAGCGGCCACGGGTGCGGCTCGTAACGGATACCGCCGGAGTCGGCGTAGTAGAACTCCACGACGTGCTGGTCGGGCGCGACGACATTGGTGTTGACCCGCTCGCGCGCACAGCGCTCCCGTACGGTCACCGTCGGGTCGTCGGTGAGCTCCTCGCACCACTGCTGCGTCCGCCCGCCGACAAGGTGGGACTCGGCTATGCCGACGGCTCCGGCCAGTGCGAGGACAGCGGTGGCGCCCGTGGCGAGACCCACGAGCGCCACCGGCCACCGCGGTCGCGGGTCAGCCACCGAGCAGGTCGCTCAGCCCGCCGCTGCTGCCACCGGAGCTCTGGTGGCCGCCGTCGGTCACCGACTCGGCCGGCTGGACGAGGACGTAGCCCTGACCTCCGAAGGCCATCTGGAAGGTCTCGCCGGTGCCACCGCGCAGCATCGACTTCATCCCGCCGGTGTCGACCTTGATGTCCATCCGGACGCCGCCGGTCCACATGACGACGGCCTGCGCGTCACCGAAGGTCGGGGCGCTCGCGACGTCGAGGGCGACGGGCTCCCCCTTCGTCGTGATGGCGACGTAGCCGCTGCCGCGGAGGGTGACGTTGTAGAGGCCGCCGGTCATCGCGGCGCCGCGGGCCTGGATGCGCTGGATGTCCCAGTCGATCGAGGCGCTGAAGGCGAGCACGTTGTTGCCGTTCACGGAGATCATGTCGTTTTCGAGGTACATGACCTGGATCTCCTGCGCCTCGTTGGCGACGAAGAGCTCGCCCTGACCGGTGCAGGTCAGCATCTTGACGCCCTCGCCGGTCGCGGCCTGCTTGAGGAACTTGCCGACGCCGCCGGAGCCCTTGTTCTCGAAGCGGACATCGCCCTGGTAGGCGACCATCGACCCGGTGCGCGCCATGACCGGGCCGTGGCCCATCTGGATCTTGAGCAGCTTCTTGTTCTGCAGCGAGAACTGGTCGGAGCTCTGCTCCTCCTTGAAGTCCTGGAAGAGGGAACCGTGAATGGGCATGCGTGGACCTTTCAGCTCGGCCGCCCCCTGCGGGCGTCACGTGACCGTCACTCTAGAGCGATCGGTGCCCGACCCGACAGTGCCGCCGACGGGGAGGTCTCCCCGTCAGATCGCCCTCCGGCCACGGGGCTGCAGCATGACGCGCCGGGCCCGGCGCCCCTAGGGTGAGGAGTCCGTCGGGCCGATCGGGCCCGCCCCGAGCGAAGGGATGACCGTGGGCTTCTTCGACAGGGCGCGGGCCGGCTACGACAGCCTCGCGGGCCGGGCCGACCAGGCCCTCGACGCGGCCACCGCGAGCCGCGGCCAGTCCGAGATCGACCAGCATTACCGCGATCTCGGGCTGCTCACCTATCTCGCGTCGACCGGCCGCCCGGTCGACACCGCGACCCAGCAGCACCTCGTCGCCGTCCTGCGCGCCTACGAGGAGCGCGGCGCGATCCGCGACTTCGGGCTGGCGACCACCGGCCGTCCGCCGGCCGGCATGCCCGACCAGTCGGACCGGCCGGGCGGGTCCGACGGCATCCCGCAGCCGCCTCCCGAGCGGGCCGGGCGCCACGGCGACTTCCTCACCCAGCAGCGGGTCGAAGTGAGTCCGCAGCCTCCGCCCGGCGCCCCTGCCCAAGGTTTCGAGCAGTCCTACGGCGAGTACGAGCCCGGGCCGCAGGACCCGCCGAGCATCGGCGGCACGTGGGGCCCGCCCCAGCAGGACAACGGCGGCCCCACCCGTTGGCGGCCGGTCCGACGCGACGAGGAGTGAGCCCGCCTCAGATCGCGACCATGACCGCGAGCACCGGTGGGGTGACGAAGGCCGCCACGCAGATGCCGTAGAGCACGAGCGTCTGCCACGGGGCCGGGTCGTCGGCGACGAGCAACCGGAGGCGTGCGGCAGCCGCCCCCGCGCCGGCCGAGACGCCGGGTGTCAGCTCGGCCTGCGCCGCCTCGGCGAGGGAGACCAGGGCCCGCCCGAGGGCGACCTCGCCGACCTCCTCGCGAGCGGCCCGGTCGGCGAGCGCCTCGACGAGCAGGGCGACCTCGCGCAGTGCGGCGTCGGTCCGCAGCAGCCTCGGGGTCGCGGTGTGCAGGACGGTGAAGAACTCGAGCACGAGGTCGTGCCGCTCGCGCAGGTGGGCCTCCTCGTGGGCCACGACCGCGGCGAGCTCGTCGTCGGGCAGGGCGATCAGGGCCGCCTCGGTGATGACGAGTCGGGACCCGGCGCCGGGGACGCAGTAGGCGGAGAGCCGCTCCGAGGGGAGGACCCGGGTGTGGTCGCCCTCGTGGCGACCGACGAGGTCGACGAGCTGGCGGTGCTCGGCCCGAGCCGTCCGGATGCGGGTGCCGACGTCGTGCCCGTTGAGCAGCAGCCGCACGAGCACGCCGATCGAGGCGATGCCGGCCACGACGAGCACGGCAACCTCGACGGGGGTCGACTGCGGCCGCGGGTGCACAAGGGCCAGGGGTGCCGCGGTGAGCAGGCACAGGACGGCCGAGAGGGAGAGCGACTGCCAGACGAAGAGCGCCGCCCGCGGGCTGCGGCGCAGCCTCTCGATGCGCACGAGCAGGCGCGGCGCGGTGAGGAGTGCCGCTGCGCAGAGCAGCAGCAGGGCGGCGATCACCCTCGAGAGTCTGCCTGACCCCGTCCTCGACGACGGCGGGGCCGGTCGCCCTGGGCCTCGACCTCGGCCATGGCCTCGCGGACCGCGGCGAGGTCGTCGGCACTCGCCTCCGACAGGAAGTGCAGGATCGCCGCCTGCCGCTCCTGGCTGCTCAGGTCGTGCAGCGGGCTGCGCATCGCCTCCGCGGTGAGCGACTCGCGACTCGCCGCCGGGCGGTATCGCCAGGCTCGGCCGTCGCGCTCGCGGGTGGTCACTCCCTTCGCCTCGAGACGGGAGAGGACCGTCATGACGGTGGTGTAGGCGAGGTCGCGACCGGTGAGCCCGGCCAGCACCTCGCGGACGGTGAGGCCGCTGTCGGTGGACCACAGGACGTCCATGACCGCCTGCTCGAGATCACCGAGCGATGCGTGCTTGGCCATGGTGGGCTCCTCCCTCGGTGATGGTCACGGTCCGGTGCATCCGGTCGAGGCCGGTGCCGTGGTGGGTCACCATGATCACCGACCGGTCACCGGCGTGCTGCAGCAGGTCGGCGATGACGGCTTCGGCCGTCGCGTGGTCGAGGTGGGCGACGGGTTCGTCGAGCAGGATGACCGGCCGCCCGCTGGTGATGGCGCGGGCGATGGACAGGCGAGCGCGCTCGCCGCCGGAGATGCCGCGTCCGCCGGTGCCGAGCCGGGTGTCGAGGCCGTCGGGGAGCGCGGCGTGCCAGCCTCCGAGCCCCGCTCGACGAAGGGAGTCGACGAGCGCCGCGTCGTCGGCCTCGGATGCCGCGAGGGTCAGGTTGGCACGCAGGGTGCCGGCGAAGACGTGCGGCTCGTCGTCGACGACCGCGACGAGGTCGCGCACCTCGTCGAGCGGCAGGGCCGTCACGTCGGTGCCGTCGACGGTGTACGTCCCCGAGCTCGGGTCGAGGTGGCGGGCGAGCACGGCCAGGAGGGTGGACTTGCCGGCGCCGTTGGGGCCGGTGAGGGCGAGGTGCTCGCCCGGCTCGACCGTCAGGTCGACCGGACCCACGTCGGTGCGGCCGGGTAGCCAGCCGGCCGTCAGGCCGCGCAGCTCGAGCCGCGGGGCGCCGCGCCCCCCGGTCCCGGAGTGTGTCCCACGTGCCGCGTGGGCGGTCGCCCCTCGACCGTCTCGAAGGGTCACCACCGGCTGCTGCTCGAGCAGGTCGTCGAGGCGGTCGGCGCTGGCGCGGGCACGAGCCAGCGCCCGGGTCGCCTCCGTGAGCACTCCGAGCGCTTCGCCGGTGGCGACCGGGGCGAGGACGAGCAGGGCACGCACGGGCGCGCTCGCATCCGACGTCGCGGACAGCGCGGCAGCGGTGAGTGTCGCGACCCCGGTGATGACGAGCACCGCTGCGGCAGAGAGGGACCGGCCGCGGGCCTGCCGACGCGTGGCGGCCCGCAGCTGCTCGTGCGCGGAGCGCAGCCAGCCGGCTGCGGTGCCGGTGCCGCCGACGGCGCGCAGCTCGTCGGCCTGGGCGGTGACGAGCTGCGCGACCCGGGCGACCTCGCCCCGGGCGTCGAGCACGGCACCCTGGGCGCGCGACTCGAGCCGGTCGGCGACGACGGCCACGCCCGCGACCGCCAGGAGCATGCCGGCGATGACGAGGCCGACCTGCGGGTCGACGAGGGCGGTGAGTGCCGCGGTGAGCACGCCGGCGGTGAGGGCGGACAGGGCCGGCACGGTGACGCGGACCGAGGCCTCGACGACGTCGGTGAGGTCGTCGACGACGCCGGTGAGCACGTCGGTGCGGCCGCGCCGCCCCAGCCGCGCGGGGGTGAGCGGGATGAGTCGGCGGTAGGTGTCCGTGCGGGCGTCGGCGAGGTCGGCCAGGGCGGTGTCGTGGCTGCGCAGGCGCTCCCAGTAACGAAAGACCGGTCGGGCCAGGCCGAAGGTGCGCACGGCGACGATCGCGGTGAGCAGCAGCATGATCTGCGGCCGCTGGTCGGCGCGGACGATGAGCCAGCCCGACGTCGTCGTGAGGGCGATGCCGGCCGCGGTGGCCACCCCGCCGAGCAGCCCGGCGACGACGAGCCCGCGGCTCAGGTGCAGCGGCCTCATCGGACGACCTCCGGCTGCGTCAGCGCGAGGTGCTCGTCGGCCCGGGCCACGAGGTCGGGCTGGTGGGTGACGGCGATGACGGTGCGTGTGGCGGCGAGCTGCTCGATCACCGCGCCGATGGCGTCGACGGAGCCCGGGTCGACGTGCGCGGTGACCTCGTCGAGGAGCACGACCGGAGCGTTGGAGAGGAGGGCGCGGGCGAGGACGAGGCGGGCCCGCTGACCCGCCGACAGGCCGAAGCCGTCGTCGCCGATGCGCGTCTCGAGGCCCTCGGGCAGCGCGGCGACGAGCTCGTCGAGACCGACCTCGTGCAGCGCCCGCCACACGTCCACCGACTCCTGCGGCCCCCCGATCGTCAGGTTGGCGCGCAGGGTGCCCGCGCCGAGGAAGGGTCGCTGGGTCACCAGGTGCACGTCACCGGCGCGGACCTCGCCCCGGTCGGGTCGGCGGATGCCGGCGACGAGCTCGAGCAGGGTCGTCTTGCCGCAGCCCGAGGCCCCGGTGACCACGGTCAGGCCCGGACCGGCGGTGAGGTCGACGTCGGTGAGCGTCGCTCCCTTCGCCCCGGGGTGGGTGTAGGTGACGCCGGCGAGGGTGACGACTTGGCCGGCCCCGCCGCCGCCAGTCCGCATGTCCCTGGGGAGATGCGGCTCGTCGAGCTCGGCGAGGATGTCGTCGAGGGCGGCCGCGCCGTCGGCGGCGGAGTGGTACTCCGTGCCCACCCGGCGGATCGGCCAGTAGGCCTCCGGCGCGAGCAGGATCGCGGTGAGCCCGACGAGCAGGTCGATCGACCCGTGCGTGAGGCGCAGGCCGACCGCGACGGCGACGATCGCGACCGAGATCGTCGCGAGCAGCTCGAGGGCCGCGGCGGACATGAAGGCCAGCCGCAGCGTGCGCATCGTCGCCCGGCGGTGACGCTGGCTCACCTCGCCGATCGTCGTGACCTGTCGCTCGGCCCGGCCGTAGGCGACGAGGGTGGGCAGCCCGCGCACCACGTCGAGGAAGTGCCCCGACAGGTCACGGAGCGCACCCCAGCGGCGCTCGGTGTCCTCCTGCGTCGTCGCGCCGATGAGGGCGGCAAACAGGGGCAGCAGCGGCACCGTCAGCACGACGATGACCGCGCTCGGCCAGTCGACGACGAGCAGGCAGGCGATGGCGAGCGGCGGCACGACGGCCGCCGAGACCAGGGCGGGCAGGTACCGCGCGACATAGGGCTCGACGGCGCTCGTGCCCTGGGTGGCCAGCGTCAGTGCCGTCGCGGCGAAGGGGGCGTCCCCCTCCCCGCCGTGGCGGCGCCCGTCCGCCGGTCGCCGTGACCAGACCCCGATCAGCTGCTCGCGCAGCTGCGTCGCGACGAGCGCGCCGGCCCGTGCCGCCACCGTCTCGGAGACCGCGCCGAGCAGGGCCCGGGCGGCGAAGAGCGCGCCGGTCCACAGCGCCGGCCCCACGAGGTCGGACCCGCGCACGACCGCCACGACGAGCGCGGCGAGGGCGAAGGCCGTCGCGATCGTCGCGACGCCCTGCGCGACGCCGACGACCGCGAGCGTCGCGACCGGCCTGCGGGTGGCCGGCGCCACCCGCAGGATGCGCGGGTCGAAGGGGCGCACGTCAGCGGGCCCCGGCGTCCACGGCCGGCCGTGCCGGCAGGTGCTCGACCGAGAGGCGGCGCCGGAAGACCCAGTAGGTCCACGCCGTGTACGCGAGCATGATCGGCGTGAAGACGACCGCCGCCCAGGTCATGATCTCCAGGGTCATCGGTGAGCTGGCCGCGGCCTCGAGCGTCAGGTCGGGGCTGTCGCCGCGACCGTTGATGGCGTTGGGCGTCAGCATGAGGAAGTAGCTGACGACGGTCAGGCCGATCGTCGTGGTGGTCCCGACGAAGGCCCAGCCCTCCGCCCCCTTCGCATTGGCGGCGATCGAGGCGAGGAGCGCGACGGCGGCCAGCGCCATCGTCACCCACGCGGCGGTCGTGCCGCGCTGCGCGCCGAGCCAGCCGAAGAGGACCACCGCGAGCACCGCGGTCACGAGGCCGCTGCGGGTGGCGACGGAGCGGGCTCGGGTGCGGACGTCGCCGGTGGTCTTCAGCGCAAGGAAGTGCGCGCCGTGCGTCAGGCAGGCCGCGGTGAGTGTGAGGCCACCGAGGACCGCCACCGGCGTGAAGAGACTGAGCAGGTTGCCGTCGAACTCCGTGTAGACGGTGCTGCCCATCGTGTGCTCGGTCATCGGCAGGCCCGCGACGAGGTTGGTCAGGGCGACGCCGACGACGAAGGGGGCGAGGTAGGACCCGCCGACGATGGCCAGGTCCCAGCGGCGCACCCACTCGCGGTCGTGCCGCTTGTGCCGGTACTCCAGCCCCATGTTGCGCAGGATGAGCGTGACGAGCAGCAGCAGCAGCGCCAGGTACATGCCGGAAAACATCGTGGCGTACCAGTGCGGGAAGGCCGCGAAGGTCGCGCCACCCGCGGTGAGCAGCCACACCTCGTTGCCGTCCCAGTGCGGGCCGATCGTCGTGAGCATCGTGCGCCGCCGTCTCTCCCGCTCAGGGCCCTCGTCCCCCGGGGCGCGGTCGAGCACGGGCAGGAGCATGCCGACACCGAAGTCGAAGCCCTCGGTGATGAGGTAGCCGGCCCACAGCACGGCCAGCAGGACGAACCAGATGGTGATGAGATCCATGTCAGTGCTCCCGGTCAGTAGGCGAACTCGAGCGGCGCGTCGTCCTCGACGATGCGGGGCTGCTCGAAGGGCTCGGCGCCCTTGCGGATGGTGGCGAGCAGGAGCCGGACCTCGACGACGGCCAGGCCGCCGTAGAGGAGGGTGAAGACGATCATCGACGTCCACACGTCGGCGGTCCCGACCGAAGGGGAGACGGCCGTGTGCGTGGCCATCTCGCCGAAGACGACCCAGGGCTGGCGGCCGACCTCGGTGAAGATCCACCCGAAGCTGTGGCCGAGGACGGTGGCGATGGGGGTGAGGACGATGGGCGCCGCCACCCACCGCTGCATCGGGACGCGGTCCTTGCGGGTGGCCCACAGGACCCAGGCGCCGACGGCCATGGCGAAGAAGCCGGTGGCCATCATCAGGCGGAAGTTCCAGTAGGTCATCGCGATCGGCGGGACGTAGGTGTCGGCCTGGGTGAGCTCGCCGTCGGCGAAGGTGGCGCGGTACTCGTTCTCCAGGTCGACGATGCCGCGGACCTCGCCGTCCCACGAGCCGGTGCCGAGGAAGGAGAGCAGGCACGGGATCTCGATGACGTGCGTGGGGTCCTCGCCGCCGAGGCCGGCGACGGTCAGCACGGAGAAGGGGGCGCACTCGCCCTTCGGCGGGGTGTCGTAGAGGGCCTCGGCCGCGGCCATCTTCATCGGCTGGACCTCGGTCATGACCTTGCCCTGCAGGTCGCCGCTGATGGCGACGCCGAGGCCGGCGACCAGGACGACGACGGCACCCAGGCGCGTCGCGTGCCGGTACATCCTGCGGTTGGTGGCGTCGCCTCCCTTCGTCGTGTGCCGGCGCAGCTGGAAGAGGCCGACGGACATGACCATGGCGCCGCCGACGAGGTAGCAGGCGGTGATGACGTGGGGGAAGGCGACGAGCTGCACCGGGTTGGTGAGGATCGCGACGAAGTCGGCCATCTCGGCGCGGCCGGTCTCCTCGTTGATCCGGTAGCCGACGGGGTGCTGCATGAAGGAGTTGGCGGCGAGGATGAAGTACGCCGACAGCAGGGTGCCGACGTGCACGATCCACATGCAGGCCGCATGGAGTCGCTCGGGGATGCGGCCCCAGCCGAAGATCCACAGGCCGAGGAAGGTCGACTCGAGGAAGAAGGCGAGCAGGGCCTCCAGGGCCAGCGGAGCGCCGAAGATGTCGCCGACGAAGCGGCTGTAGGTCGACCAGTTCATCCCGAACTGGAACTCCTGCACGATGCCGGTGACCAGGCCGAGGGCGAAGTTGATCGTGAAGAGCTTGCCGAGGAACTTCGCCATCCGCAGGTGGCCCTCGTCCCGCGTGCGGATCCATCGGGAGTGGTACCAGGCGACGATCGCGGAGAGCCCGATCGTGATCGGCACGAAGAAGAAGTGGTAGACGGTGGTGATCGCGAACTGCCACCGTGCGAGGTCGAGGACGTCCATCCAAGTTCCTTCTACTACGTCGATGAATACGACATGACGTAGTAGATGCTACACCCGTCCCCGGTCCCTGAGTGGCCGCCGCATGCCAAGACCCCGGTCCCTGAGGAGCTTGCTCTGCAAGCGTCTCGAAGGGCCGGGGTCCCGGTGGAGGCGACTCAGCGCACGCGGTGCAGTCCCCGCTCGCGGTCGACGATCTCGAAGCTCGCCTGCGTGTAGGCCCGGGAGCCGCGGGTCGTCACCCTGTCGAGCGAGCGGAAGTCGGCGCGCAGCGAGTCCTTGGTGACGAGGGTGCGCACGTACCCGCGCTGGTTGCCGGAGAAGCGCAGGTGCGGGTTCCACGCCATGATCGGGTCCGACCAGGCGCCGTCGCCGTCGCCACCCGACGTGATCGACGTGGTGACGAGCTCGGTGCCGATGACCTCGCTGTCGGGGTCGGTGAAGTCGGCCTTGATGTCCGCGGCCCAGTGCTTGTGGACGTCGCCGGTGAGGACGACAGGGTTGCGCACGCCGGCGTCCTGCCAGGCGGCGGTGACGCGGTCGCGGGAGCCGGCGTAGCCGTCCCACGAGTCCATGCTGACGTTGTGGTCGTCGGTCGCCTCCTTGCCGTCGCGGGTGGCGAAGAAGACCTGCTGGCCGAGGAAGTCCCAGCGAGCACGGCTGCGGGAGAAGCCGTCTCGCAGCCAGGCCTCCTGCCGGTCGCCGGTGAGGGTGCGCGACGGGTCGTTGGCCTCGGCGCAGTTGGAGTCCCAGCCGTCGTCGCAGGCCTGGTCGTCGCGGTACTGCCGGGTGTCGAGCATGTGGAAGTTGGCCAGGCGCCCCCACGACAGGCGCCGGAAGATCCGCATGTCCGGGCCGCTCGGGATCGAGGAGCGGCGCAGCGGCATGTTTTCGTAGTAGGCCCTGAAGGCATTGGCCCGCCGGGCGAGGAAGCGCTCGGGGGTGTCATTCCACTCCGGGGCCTTGGTGTCCTGCGGGATGCCGCCGGCCCCAGTTGTTGTCGACCTCGTGGTCGTCCCAGACGACGAGCCAGGGGGCGATCGCGTGGGCGCTCTGCAGGTCGGGGTCGGTCTTGTACTGGGCGTGCCGCAGCCGGTAGCCCTCGAGGGTGACGGTCTCCTCGCCGGCGTGGGTGCGGGTGGCGGTCGGGTTGGGCTTGCCCTCGTACTGGTAGTCGCCGAGGTGCAGCACGATGTCGGGCTCGTCGTCGGCGAGGTAGCGGTAGGCGGTGAAGTAGCCGGCCTCGTAGTGGGCGCAGCTGGCGAAGGACATCGCGAGCGCGGACGGCATCTCGCCCTGAGCCGGGGCCGTGCGGGTGCGACCGACCGGGCTGAGGTGCCCGTCGACCTTGAAGCGGTACCAGTACTCCCGCCCGGGCCGCAGCCCGTCGACCTCGACGTGGACGGCGTGGGCGTCGGCGGCGCGGGCCCGGACGGTGCCGCGGTCGACGGGGCGACGCATCTGCGGGTTGTCGGCGACCTGCCACTGCACCTGGACGTCGCGTCGCGGCATGCCGCCCCGCCCGTCGGCGGCGAGCGGCTCGATGGCCAGGCGGGTCCACAGGACGACGCCCGTGGGGGTCGGGTCGCCGGAGGCGATGCCGAGCTCGAAGGGGGAGACCCGCACCGGGCCGGTGGCGACGAGGAGCGGGGAGGGGGCCGCGGTGGCGACCGCGGAGGTGGTGGCGATGGTGCCGGCGGCGAGACCGCCGGCGAGGACGTGGCGACGCGAGAGGGTCATGGGCCGACGCTCTCGTGCCCGCGTGAACTCGCTGGTCCGTCGGTGTGAACCCGGCTGCCCCCGCACATGATCCGGGCGTGAAGAGCAGGTCAGCGGATGGTCAGGCCCGGGAGACCCGGTACCGCGCGAAGGCGGGGACGGCGGCGGAGGCGAGCAGGGTCAGCACGATGACGAGCACGCCGCCGGCGATGGTCGTCGCGGCCGCACCGAGCTGGCCGGCGGCCAGGCCGTGGAGCACGTCTGCGACGCGCGGACCGCCGGCGACGACGACGATGAAGACTCCCTGGAGCCGACCGCGCATCGCGTCGGTCGCGGCCGTCTGCAGCATCGACGAGCGGAAGGCCGCCGAGGCGACATCCGCCGCACCGCCCGCGGCGAAGAAGATCACGGCGACCGCGAGCCACAGCCCGGCGCTCCCGTCGGCGAGGGCGACGGCGATGCCGAAGCCGGCGATCGCGCCACCCCACACGAGGATCGCGACGATGACGGCCAGGCCCTGACGCTCCACCCGCGAGACCCACCCCGACATCACCCCACCGAGGAAGGCTCCGGCCGGCATGGCCGCGAAGAGCAGGGCGAAGGCCACGCCCCCTTCGGCCGGGCCACCGAAGTCGAGGTGCGCCATCTCGGGGATCAGCGCACGCGGCATGCCGAAGACCATCGCGATGAGGTCGACGACGAAGGACATGAGGAGCACCGGCTGGGTCGCCAGATAGACGAAGCCGTCGACCACCGACCGCAGACCGGGGGTGGACCCGGCCGCTTGCTCCACGGGCAGCGGCGGCAGCGAGATGACCGCCCACAGGGTCGCGAAGAGGCAGATCGTGTCGACGAGGTAGAGCCACGAAAACCCGAGCAGCGGGATGAGCGCACCACCGACGAGGGGCCCGGCGATGGCACCCCCGGTGAAGACCGTCATCCCGAGCGTGTTGGCGGCGGGCAGCAGCTCGGGCGGCAGGATGCGCGGGTAGACGGCCGATCGGGTCGGCTGGTTGACCGCGAAGAAGGCCTGCTGCAGGGCGAAGATCGTGAGCAGCAGCCAGACGTTGGTGTTGCCGAGGGCCGCCTGCACGAAGAAGAGGGCCGACGTGATGATCAGGCCCCACGTCGTCACCGTGAGGATCCGCCGCCGGTCGAAGTGGTCGGCGAGCGAGCCGCCGTAGAGCCCGAAGACGACGAGCGGCACGAGCCCGAAGACGCCGGTGAGCCCGACGTAGGCGCTCGACCCGGTCATCGAGTAGATCTGCGCGGGCACCGTGACGACCGTCAGCTGCGCCCCGATGACCGTGACGATCTGCGCGGTGAAGAGCCGTCGGTATGCCGGGACCTGCAGGGGGCGGGTGTCGGCCAGCAGGCCCCGGAGGCGACGCACCGCGTCACCCTACGCCAGGTGTTAGCCAGGCTCGCCGGGCGCTTCCGTATGCCAAGCGAAGGTGTCGTCGCTTGGAAGTGGGGCAGCTTGGGGACGTTCATTGCGCAGCAGGGATAGCTTGCCGTTCTTCAGGCGCCGCAATCGGACACTTTGAGGTGGACTGATTCCGGCAGCCAAGGCCTCGTGCAATAGATCGCCAATCAACCAGATCACTTCCTTCTCAACTGACCGGGAGCGGCGACCCAAGCCGTTGAGAGGATCGCACATCACTTGGTCGATCCATTCCTCGACGAACCCTTCTGGAAGTTCGAGCGAAACGCTCTGTGGGGAAGTGGCCTCCTCCACCGGAACATCAACAATGAAGGAGCCATCCCTCTCGGCAGGGCGCCAATGAAGCCCGGTCGCGTCGAGAATTCTACCGGAGGCGCTCATTGTTTTGGGCAGTGAGTCGATGCCGGGAAAACCGTTGTTACCCGTCGTGTTTTCATTATTGTAAGAAAGTCGGGTCGAAGTGCATCGGCGGCGCCGGCCCCGAACAGGGTGATTCCAATCGCGACCATTGCCGACAGGGGCGACCTGAAAATCATGGTGTTTTTGCGCCGAAGGCCCGCGGCGTCCATTGTTCCCAGCGTCATGTGAAAACCATGCTGCTCGCCAACTGATTCTGTCATGGGTTACACGGGTTTGACCCTGTCAGCCGAGCTCGGCGACCGCCTCGGCGACCTTCTCGTGCTCGGCCCGCAGCCGCTTGAGGAAGTCCTTGGTCCGCGCGTGATGCGGGTTGTTGATGACCTCCCTGGGCGCGCCCTGCTCGACGACGACCCCGCCGTCCATGAAGACGACCCGGTCGGCGACGTCACGGGCGAAGGCCATCTCGTGGGTGACGACGATCATCGTCATGCCCTGGGCGGCGAGGTCGCGCATGACCTCGAGGACCTCGCCGACGAGCTCGGGGTCGAGCGCCGACGTCGGCTCGTCGAAGAGCATGAGCTTGGGCTGCATCGCCAGGGCCCGGGCGATGGCCACCCGCTGCTGCTGGCCGCCGGAGAGCTGCCCCGGGTAGGCGCTCGACTTGTCACCCAGGCCCACCTTGTCGAGCAGCTCGAGGGCCTCGGCGCGCACCTCGGCCTTCGACCGTCCCTGCACCCGGACGGGCGCCTCCATGACGTTCTCGAGTGCCGTCATGTGCGGGAAGAGGTTGAACCGCTGGAAGACCATGCCGATCTCCCGGCGCTGGGCGGCGATCTCCTTGTCCTTCAGGCGAAAGAGCTTGCGGCCCCCCTTCGCCTGCTTCTCCCGGTAGCCCATGAGCTCGTCGTCGACGAAGATCCGTCCGGCCTGGATGTCCTCGAGCTGGTTGATGCACCGCAGGAAGGTCGTCTTGCCCGAGCCCGAGGGCCCGAGGAGGCAGACGACCTCGCCGGGGGAGACCTCCATGTCGATGCCCTTGAGCACCTCGTTGCTGCCGTAGGACTTGCGCACCTGGACCGCGCGCACGACTGGCCGGCTCACTTGCCGCCTCCGATCGTCAGACCCATGAGGCGGGTCCGGTTGGTGTCGGTCTTCGCCTGCTTCGACGTGTTGCCGTAGCCGCGGCCGAAGTGCCGCTCGAGGAAGTACTGCCCGATCATGAGGACCGACGTGATGACGAGGTACCAGAGGCACGCGGCCATGAGCGTCGGCATGATCTTCAGCGTCCGGTTGCCGATGGCCTGGGCCTGGAAGAAGAGCTCGGTGCTCAGCGGTAGCGCCATGAGCAGCGAGGTGTCCTTGAGCATCGCGATGGTCTCGTTGCCCGTCGGCGGGATGATGACGCGCATCGCCTGCGGCAGGATGACGCGCCGCATCGACAGGCTCGGCTTCATGCCGAGCGCGGCCGCGGCCTCACGCTGCCCCTCGTCGACCGACATGATGCCGGCGCGGGCGATCTCGGCCATGTAGGCGGCCTCGGACAGGCCCATCGCGATGATGCCCCAGATGAGGGTGCTGCTGATCTGGTTGACGTTGAAGGTGAAGAGCGTCAGGTCGCTGCTCATCCCGAGCCAGCCGGCGAGCTGCTGGCTGAAGGGGAAGGGCCCGATGTCGAACCTCGGGTAGAGGTAGCCGATGCCGGTGCCGAAGAGGACGACGAGCACCAGGCGCGGGATGCCGCGGAAGAACCACGTGTAGAGGAAGCCGACGAACTTCAGCACCGGGTTGTCCGACAGGCGCATGACGCCGATGACGATGCCGAGCGTCACGCCGATGAGCATGGACCCGATCGTCGCGAGGATCGTGCCCTTGACGAGCCCCTCGAGCACCGGGCTGTAGTTCATCACCTGGAAGGCGAAGGGCCAGTCCCACCGCGGGTTGGTGACGAAGCTGGAGATGATCATCGCGAAGACGATCGCGATGACGACCAGGGCGACCCAGCGCCCCGGGTGGCGGACCGGGACGGCGTCGATGGGGCCGGCGTCCTCGGACACGGGGGCGGTCCCCCCTTCGCCTGCCGAAGGGGGGACCGCCGCGTCGTTCGTGCTGGACATCAGGGGTTGACGGCGAACTCGTCGATGCCGCCGGACTCGTTGCCCCAGTTCTTGAGGATGGCCTCGTACGAGCCGTCCTCCTTCATGCTCGTGAAGGCAGCGGCGATGGCCTCGCCGAACTCCTCCTGGTCCTTCGGGATGACGATGCCGTAGGGGGCGGAGTCGTAGATGTCGCCGAGGGCCTCGAGCTCCTCGCCCTGCTGCTTGACGGCGTAGAGGCTGATCGGGGAGTCGGCGGCCATGGCCTCGGTCTTGCCGGAGACGAGGCTCGCGGTGACCTTGGACTGCTCCTGCTCGACGACGATCTTGATCTTCTCGTCGCACTTCTTGTTGAGCTCGGTCAGCTCGTCGAACTGGACGGTGCCCTTCTGCACGCCGACGGTGGCGCCGCACGGGTCCTTGGGGTCGACCTTGCCGGGGTTGCCCTTCGTCGTGACCCACTGGGTGCCGGCGTCGAAGTAGCTGATCATGTTGACCTGCTTCTTGCGCTCGTCGTTGATCGTGAAGGAGCTGACCGCGACGTCGTACTTCTCGGAGGTCACGCCGAGGATCAGCGAGTCGAAGGAGGCATTGCTCCACTTCGTCTCCAGGCCCATCTTGGCGGCGGCCGCGTTGAAGAGGTCGACGTCCATGCCCTCGACGGTCTTGCCGTCGTCACCGAGGAACTCGTTGGGCGCGTAAGAGGCGTCCGAGCCGATGTTGAGCGTGCCCGCGCTCTTGATGTCTTCCGGGACGAGCTTGGCCACCTCGTCGTCCACGGTGACCTCCTGGGCGGCCGAGGACTCGCCGCCACCGGCGTCGGTGCCCTCGAGGCTGTCGGACCCGCAGGCGGTCAGGGCGCTCGCGCCGAGCGCGAGCGTGGCGAAGAGAGCGACGTGGGCACGGCGCATGGTCATCCTCCAGGTGTGCAGAAGGGGCACTGGATGCGTGCCCGGTGCCGGTCATCGTGCCACCGAGCCGGTCGCGGCGGGGAGCACCCCGCCGCGACCTTGACCCAGTCGTGACTCGTGCGCCGCTCAGCGTCCGCTGCGGGCCAGGAGGGCCTGGACGAAGACCCGCTCGATGTCGTCCGGCGTCTCGGCGATGTAGCTCGTGCCGCCGGTCTCGTCGGAGATCTTCTGCAGGGCCGTCGGGCTGGCCTCGCCCATGCCGATGGTGATGACCCGGACCGGGCGCTTGGCGTCGTAGGAGTCGTCGAGCCGCGACAGCAGCTGGTTGAGCGACAGGCCGCCGTTGGGGTCGTCGTTCTCACCGTCGGTGAAGACGACGAGCGAGTTGACGTAGTCGGGGTCGTACTCCTTGACCATCTTCTGGTAGGCCGCCCAGATCGAGTCGTAGAGCGCCGTGTCGCCACCGATGTACTTGTCGCCGCCGTCGATGAGCTTGCGGAGCGACTCGCGGTGGGTGGTGCCCCCCTTCGTGCTGTCGAGGCGCTTGATCGGCGCGAGCACGCGGTGGTCCTTGCCCTTGGACAGGTCGCTGCTGAAGACCCAGCCGCCGACCTGGCTGCCGGCGGGCAGGATGCCGACACCCTTGGTGAGCGACCCCTTCGTGACGTCCCAGCGGGTCATCCCGGCAGTGGGGCTGTCCCACTCCATCGAGCCGGAGACGTCGATGACCGCGAGCATCCGCATGTCGGTGCGCATGCGGTCCCACGTCTCGACGGCGGCGACCCGCTCGTTGCGATCGAGGGGCTCGAGGGTCGTGACGTCGGGGGCGGCGCTGCCGGCCACCTCCGGGCCGCCGGCACCATTGGGGTCGCGGAAGCCGGCCTCGGTGAGCGCCTCGCGCATGTCGAGCGTGCCGAGCTCGGTCCGGGCGGAGTCGGCGTGCTGGAGCAGCTCGCCGCTCAGCTCGGGGTTCATGATCCACGGGTAGTCGAGCGAGAGCGTCCCCTTCTCCGGCACGACGGCGCGAAGGGGGGTGACGTCGGGGTTGTCCTCGTTGTACGTCGCGATCTGCTGCTCCGACGCGGGGAAGGGCTGGGTCCCCTTCTGGTCGGAGGTGTAGTCGGCGAAGAGCTTGTTGAGCGAGGGCGCGGCGAAGCGCGACATGAAGATCAGCCGCTCACCGGTCTGCAGGCCGATCCGCTCGGGCTGGCCGATGCGGCTGGCGTGGAAGGCCAGCCGGCTCGAGGTGTCGGTGTCGGGGTTGGCCATCCGCAGCCCGCCCTCGTTGTTGAGCAGCGACCCCCACGACGAAAACTTCGTGACCTTGGCCTTCTGATCGTCGCCCGACGCGAGGACGACGGGGGAGGAGGCGATCGACTGCCCCTCGAGCCACTGTCCGGTGGTCTTGCTCGCGTCGACGGCGTCGATCCACGTCGAGCTGTCGGGGATCCACACGTCGGGGGCCTGGCCCTCGTTGATGTTGCGGGCCGTGTCGGCGGCGGAGGCCGAGGTGACGTCGAAGTCGGCGCACGCGTCGCTCTCCTTGACCTTGGCCAGCGCGTCCTCGAGGGGCTCGGCGATCTCGGGGGTCGCGGCGACCGTGAGCTTGCGGCCGCCGCAGGCGGAGTCGTCGCCACCGCCGCGCAGGGCGGCGAAGGCGCCGCCGCCGCACAGCGCGAGCACGAGCAGGACGGCGACCGGCAGCAGCCATGCAGGGCGTCGCGTCGCGCGGTCGTCCTCGCTGCGGTGGCTGCGGCGGGGCTGCTCGTCGGCCGGGGTGCTGGGCTCTCCGGCAGCCGCCGGGGCGGGCTCCGGAGAGGTCGAGTCGTCCCGCGCCGGGGTCGACTCCGGGCCGGTCTCGTCGTCGTCCCACAGGTCGTGTCGCCGGGTGGGGCGGCCGTCGCCACTCATCGTGCTCTCCTTCGTCGCCGGCACACCCTCGTTACCGGCCGGTCAAGTATGACCCACTAGGTGACCACAGGTGGGCGGCGATCGCGCTGGGCTGTGCCGATGATCACCGCGGCCTGCCATGCTGGCCCCATGACCAACTTCCTCATTCGGACCGGCGTCAACGCCGTGGCGCTGTGGGTCGCCGCGTGGCTCATCGACGGGATCCACCTGGCCGACGGTGACGCGACCTTCGCCTCCAAGTTCGCGACCATCGTGCTCGTCGCGCTGATCTTCGGTGTCGTCAACGCGGTCGTGAAGCCGATCGCCAAGGTGCTGACCTTCCCCTTCATCGTCCTGACGCTGGGGCTGTTCACCTTCGTGGTCAACGCCTTCCTACTCCAACTCACCGAGTGGATCTCCTCGCCGCTGGGCCTCGACTTCGAGATCACCGAGTTCTGGTGGGACGCGGTCATCGGCGCCCTCGTCATCACGATCGTCTCGATGATCCTCAACTGGGTCCTGCCGGAGAAGGAAGACCTCGACGACTGACCCCGCATCTCCCTAGGCAAATACCCACCCCCGACCACATTTCCCTAGGCAAATACCCACCCCAGGCCACATTTCCCTAGGGAAATGGCCACCCCAGACCGCATCTCCCTAGGCAAATGACAGCCTGGGTGGTCCAGAGGCCGCATTTCCCTAGGGAGATGCGGCCTCTTGTGGATAACTGGAAGGGTGGCGGTGGCCGGCTGGGCAGGGTGGGCGCATGTCAGCGTCACCACTTCGCGTCGCCCCGTCCGAGCTCGGCGACATGCCGCTCTTCACCACTGCAGAGGCCGAAGGGAGAGGCATCTCCCGTCGCGATCTGGCCGTCTTCGTCCGCCGCGGCCTCTTCTGGCAGCCGGCCCGCGGGTGGTACTCGAGTCGCACGGATGCGCAGATCGACGAGCGGCACCTGATCCGCGCGGCCGCCGTCCTCAGGTCGCAGGCCGAGGGTGCGGTCGCCATCCGCCACACCGCGGCCGTCGTCCTCGGTCTGCCGTTGGTGCGGACTGATCTCGGTCGAGTCGAGATCGGCACGGCAGGTGGTGCTCACGGCCGGACGACGAAGGGGGTGCGGGTCACCGGGGTCGACCTCGACCAGCTGGCCTGCGTCGAGGTGCAGGTGCCGGGCCTCGGCACCCTCCGCAGCGCTTCGCCCGCCTGGGCCGTCGTCGGTACGGCCACGAGCAGCAACCCGCTGGCCGCGCTCGCGGCCGGCGATCACGCCCTTCGTCATGGGCTGTGCACCCGGGGCGAGATCGCCGCGGCTCTCGATGCGGCCCGAGGGGCCACGGGCGTGGGGCAGGCCAGAGAGGCCCTGGTGCACCTCGAGCCGAAGCACGAGTCGCCGGGGGAGACGCTCACCGCGGCCGTGCTGCGCGGCAGCCGTTGGGACTTCGAGCCACAGGTCTGGCAGACCGTGGCCGGCCGCAGCTACCGGATGGACTTCGCCAACGAGGAGCTCATGCTGGCCGTGGAGTTCGACGGGCAGGTCAAGTACGTCTCGCCGGAGGTCAAGGAGGACGAGCTGGCCCGTGAGGAGGATCTGCGCTCCATCGGGTGGGACTTCGTCCGGGTCGTCTGGGACGACTTCGAGGACGAGCGCCAGATCCAGCGGGAGGTCGACGACAAGGCGACCGCGCGAGCCCGCGGCCTCACCTGACGCCCGCTCGTCCATGCCCTGGCCTGACGAATTTCCCTAGGCAAATACCCAGGGGGTCGGGTATTTGCCTAGGGAAATGTGGAAGGGGTGGTGATTTGCCTAGGGAAATGTGGAGTGGGTGGGTATTTCCCTAGGGAAATGTGGAGGGGTTTGGTGATGTGCCCAGGGAGATGCGTCAGGCGGGTCCGAAGGCCCGGGCCACCTCGATGAGCCGGTCGTTGGCCTCGGTCTCGCCGATGCTCACCCGCACGCCCTCGGTGCCGTAGGGGCGCACCGACAGGCCCGCCTCCGTGCACGCCGCGACGAAGGCACCCGTGCGCTCGCCGAGCGGGAACCACACGAAGTTGGCCTGGCTGTCGGTCATCTGCCAGGCCGCCTCACGCAGCGCGGCGAGCACCCGCTCGCGCTCGGCGACGATGCCCTTGACCCGCACGTCGAGCTCGTCCTTGGCCTCGAGCGAGGCGATCGCGGCGGCCTGGGCGAGCAGGTTGACGCCGAAGGGGGTCGCCGTCTTGCGCAGCGCCTCGGCCACCGGCTCCGGCGCGACCGCGTACCCGACGCGCAGGCCGGCCAGCCCGTAGGCCTTGGAAAAGGTGCGCAGCAGCATGACGTTGTCGTGCTCGCGCCGCAGCGCGAGGCCGTCGACCTCCCCTTCGCCCTCGACGAACTCGAGGTAGGCCTCGTCGACGACGACGAGGAGGTCACGGGGGACCTTGGCGATGAAGGCCTCCAGCTCCGCGTGGGTCACCGACGGGCCGGTCGGGTTGTTGGGCGTGCACACGAGGACGACGCGGGTGCGGTCGGTGATCGCCGCGGCCATGGCGTCGAGGTCGTGGCGCTGGTCGGCGGTGAGCGGCACCTGGACCGACACGGCGCCGGCGATCGCCACGACGATCGGGTAGGCCTCGAAGGAGCGCCACGCGTAGACGACCTCGTCGCCCGGGTCGCACGTCGACTGGATGATCTGCGCGAGCACGCCCACCGACCCGGTGCCGGTCGCGATCTGCTCGCGCGGCACCTCGAGGTGCGCGGCGAGGGCGTCGGTGAGCGCGGTGACCCCCAAGTCGGGGTAGCGGTTGACCTCGGTCGCCGCGGCCGCGATGACGTCGACGACCGAAGGGAGCGGAGGGTTCGGGTTCTCGTTCGAGGAGACCTTGTAGACCGTCAGCCCCTCGCGTGCGGCGGGCGGCTTGCCGGCCACGTAGGCAGGGACCTGGTCGAGGGCGGAGCGCAGCCGCGGGGTGTCCATGCGCGCACCCTAGCCCTCTCCGCCCGGTGGCCCGGACCCGGTTTGGGTGTCCACCTGCTGAGACGCTAGGTTGGCCCACGCCAATGAACTGTGGCTCGGGTCACACGCCCGCCGCAGCCGATCGAGGCGTCGACGACGACGTCCTCACGTGGCCGCGGCGAGGTGACCCCTCGAGCCGGGCCGAAGGGAGCAGCAGTGAGCGACAGCGACGTCGCCGGCCACGCCGGGACCCGAGGACACGTGGCAGGGGCCTTCGAGCCCTCGCCGGAGATGGGGCCGACGCCCCCCTCCCAGATCACCGGGCACTTCTCCGACGACAACCCGGAGATGGTCCAGTTCGTCGACGCTGACGGCAACCGCCTGGAGACCAATGCGACCAATGCGCCCTACGCGCAGATCGTCGAGGGCATGACGAGCGAGGACGCGCGCACGATCTACCGCGACCTCGTCCTCGTGCGCCGCATCGACGCCGAGGGCTTCGCCCTCCAGCGTCAGGGCGAGCTCGGTCTGTGGCCGAGCCTCTTCGGGCAGGAGGCCGCCCAGGTCGGCGCCGGTCGCGCCCTGCGCCCCCACGACTACGCCTTCCCCGGCTACCGCGAGCACGGCGTCGCGTGGTGCCGCGGCGTCGACCCGGTGAGCCTCTTCGGCATGTTTCGCGGCGTCAACCACGGCGGGTGGGACTCCAACGAAAACAACTTCCACCTCTACACGATCGTCATCGGCAACCAGATGCTCCACGCGGTCGGCTACGCCATGGGCATCACGGCCGACGGGGCCATGGGCACCGGCGACCCCGAGCGGGACGCAGCGGTCATGGCCTTCACCGGTGACGGCGGCACGAGCCAGGGCGACTTCAACGAGGCGCTCGTCTTCGCGGCCGTGACCAATGCGCCGGTCGTCTTCTTCGTGCAAAACAACCAGTGGGCGATCTCGGAGCCCAACGACAAGCAGTTCATCATCCCGCCGTACCAGCGCGCCCGAGGCTTCGGCTTCCCCGGCGTCCTCGTCGACGGCAACGACCCCCTCGCCACCTACGCCGTGGCCAAGGACGCGCTCGACAAGGCGCGCAGCGGCCAGGGGCCGACGCTCATCGAGGCCTACACCTACCGGATGGGCGCGCACACGACCTCCGACGACCCGACGAAGTACCGCAGCGACGCCGAGGTCGAGATCTGGAAGCACAAGGACCCGATCAAGCGCATGCGCGGCTTCATGGAGGAGCGCGGGCACGCCGAGGCGGAGTTCTTCGGCGCCGTCGACGCCGAGGCCGATGAGATCGCGGCGCGGGTGCGCAAGGCCTGCCAGGAGATGCCCGACCCGGAGCTACCGACGATGTTCGACCACCAGTACACCGAGCCCCACCCCGTCGTGGACGCCGAGCGCGAGGAGTTCCTCGCTTACCACGCCGGCTTCGCCGAGGAAGGAGACGCCCGATGAGCGGCCAGCGCCTCTCCCTCGCCAAGGGCCTCAACGCCGGCCTGCGTCGCGCCTTGGAGCGCGACCCCAAGGTCGTCCTCATGGGTGAGGACGTCGGCAAGCTCGGCGGCGTCTTCCGCATCACCGAAGGCTTGCAGAAGGACTTCGGCGAGCACCGCGTGCTCGACACCCCGCTCGCCGAATCCGGCATCGTCGGCACGGCGGTCGGGCTCGCCCTGCGCGGCTACCGCCCGGTCGTCGAGATCCAGTTCGACGGCTTCGTCTACCCGGCCTTCGACCAGATCGTCAGCCAGGTCGCCAAGATGCACGCCCGCTCCCTCGGCCACCTCAAGGTGCCGATGGTCATCCGCATCCCCTGCGGTGGCGGCATCGGTGCGGTCGAGCACCACAGCGAGTCAAACGAGGCCTACTTCGCGCACACCGCCGGTCTGCGGGTCGTCTCGTGCAGCAACGCGGCCGATGCCTACTGGATGATCCAGCAGGCGATCGAGACCGACGACCCCGTGATCTTCTTCGAGCCCAAGCGCCGCTACCACGAGCGCGGCGAGACCGAGATCGACGAAGGGGGTGCCCCGGACCTCGGTCTCTACGACGCCCGCGTGGCCAAGGAGGGCAGCGACCTCACGCTGCTCTGCTACGGCCCGATGGTCAAGACCTGCCTGCAGGCGGCAGCCGCCGCCGAGGAGGAGGGCCGCAGCCTCGAGGTGATCGACCTGCGCTCGCTCAGCCCGCTCGACCTGCCGACGATCACCGCGTCGGTGCGCAAGACCGGCCGCGCCGTCATCGTCCACGAGGCCCAGACCTTCGTGGGTCTCGGTGCCGAGATCGCCGCCCGGGTCCAGGAGGAGTGCTTCTACCACCTCGAGGCGCCGGTGCTGCGGGTCGGTGGGTACAACATCCCCTACCCGCCGAGCCGCTTCGAGGAGGAGTTCCTCCCGACTCTCGACCGTGTCCTCGACGCCGTCGACCGTTCGTTCGAGCACTGACCAGGAGACCACTGTGGCCGTCAAGAACTTCAACCTGCCCGACCCCGGTGAGGGCCTCACCGAGGCCGAGGTGACCACCTGGAAGGTCAAGGTCGGCGACGAGGTCGCCGTCAACGACATCGTCATCGAGGTCGAGACCGCCAAGTCGCTCGTCGAGCTGCCGATCCCCTTCGCGGGGACGGTCGTCGAGCTGCTCGCCGCCGAGGGCGACACCGTCGACGTCGGTGCCCCGATCATCGCCGTCGAGGTCGGCGGCGCCGACCCGGAGCCGGCTGCCCCCGTGTCCGGCGAGGCGGAGGAGGCTGCTGGCCCGAACCTCGTCGGCTACGGCGCCAAAGCCGGCAGCACGCGACGTCGCGCCCGCACGTCCCGTCGAGTCGACTCGGCCGCGGACGGCCTCGCCCCTCAGGGATCGGCGGCACCGGCACCGGCTGCGGGAGGCCCACCTCCGGTCCCTGCCCTTCGAGACGCTCGACCCCCGCGTGCCCTGGCCAAGCCGCCGGTGCGCAAGCTCGCCAAGGACCTCGGCGTCGACCTGCAGGCGGTCGCGCCGTCGGGTGACGGTGGGATCGTCACCCGGGCGGACGTCGAGGGCGCTGCCTCGGCCCTTCGAGACGGGCGCCGGGCGCCCTCCTCAGGGACCGGTGGGAATCTCGAAGGGACGCCGGGCGAGGACATGCGCATCCCCATCAAGGGGGTGCGCAAGGCGACGGCCGGGGCGATGGTCGCGTCCGCCTTCACCGCCCCGCACGTCACGGAGTTCATCACCGTGGACGTCACGGCGATGATGGACCTCGTCGACCGGCTCAAGCGCGACCGGGCCTTCGCCGACGTCAAGGTGACGCCGCTGCTCGTCGTCGCCAAGGCGCTCTCCCTGGCCCTGCGCCGTCACCCCGAGGCCAATGCCAGCTGGGACGAGGCCGCGCAGGAGATCGTGCTGCACGGCTCGGTCAACCTCGGCATCGCCGCGGCGACCCCGCGCGGGCTCCTCGTGCCCAACATCAAGGGCGCCGACCAGCTCTCCCTGCACGACCTGGCTGCCGCCCTCGGCGACCTCGTCGGCACCGCCCGCGAGGGCCGCACCCAGCCGGCCGACCTGGCCGGCGGCACGGCGACGATCACCAATGTCGGCGTCTTCGGCGTCGACACGGGCACTCCGATCCTCAACCCGGGCGAAGCGGTGATCCTCGCCTTCGGCGCGGTGCGCCGCACGCCGTGGGTCGTCACGGCCGCCGACGGCAGCGAGTCGATCGAGCCCCGCTGGGTGACCCAGCTGGCGCTCTCCTTCGACCACCGCCTCGTCGACGGCGAGCTGGGCTCCAAGCTGCTCGCCGACGTGGCCGCACTGCTCCACGACCCGGGGACGGCCTTCCTCTGGGCCTGACCGCTGCCGGGCACGACGAAGGGGGCGCACCCGGTGCGCCCCCTTCGTCGAGCCGTCCGTCAGAAGACGATGGGCAGTACGTCCATGCTGGGCGTGATGTCGCGCGGGTAGTTGGTGTGGCTACCGCCCTTGCCGGCGAAGTAGAGCAGGGAGTCGCCGTCCGGGCGGACCGCGACGATGTCGCCCTGCTTGTTGTCGGCGCCGCCGGCGTCACCCGGCACGGCGACGGACCGGTAGCGGTCCCAGCCGGTCGACGTCTTCGTCGTCATCGTCCAGCCGGTGCCGGTCGAGGTCCACGTGCGCATCCGGCCACCGGAGGAGACGCCGCGCAGGTCGTCGCGGCCGTCGCCGTTGACGTCGGGGACGAGCTCGATGTTCTGGTACCACTTCGCCGGGACACCGTAGCGGCGCACGAAGCGCAGCGTGCCGGAGTCGGAGAGCTCGTACTGGTCGGTGGAGCCGCTGGCGCGACGGTTGATGACGTCGAGTCGGCCGTTGCCGTCGACGTCCCCGCCCGAGGCGAGGTCGGTGTAGGCGTCCCAGCCGGTCGCGATCGTCTTGGGGGTGCCGAGCTGGCCGGAGGCGGTCGTGAGCAGCAGCTGGAGGCGGCCGTCGCCGCGACGGACGAGGACGTCGGACCTGCCGTCGCGGTTGACGTCGCCGGCGTGGCCGAACCAGTCGGCGTCGGCGAAGCCGGTGCCGACCGAGCGGCGGGCCGCGAAGTCGCCGTTGCCGTCGCCGTTGTGGACGTAGACGCGTCCGCTCTGGTTGCGCCCCATGAGGTCGACCTTGCCGTCGCCGGTGAAGTCACCGGAGCGGCCGCGCGGGTCGGGCTGCGGGGGGGTGGGGGCCTTGAGCTGGGCGCGGTTCTTGTAGACGATCCGCGACACGCCCTCGATGGTGGAGATCTCGGTGCTCATGGCGCCCGGGTTGTCGTGGGTGAGGACCGCGATCGTGTAGTCGGTCGAGCTGACCTTGGCCCAACCGATGCTGTTGACGTGCCAGCCGTCGGTGCGCGGGAGCCAGCCGTTCTTCAGGGCCACCGAGCCGGAGGGCGCACCGGCCGTGACGCCCCAGTCCTGAGAGGAGTTGATGTTGCGCATCTGGGTGAGGCCGTACATCCGGTTGGTGTAGCTGAGCGCCTTGGAGGGGCGGGCGTAGTGCTCCATGAGCTCGGCCTGGTCGGCGGCCGTCGTGCTCGTCAGGCCCCAGTGGTTGTAGGGGTCGGCGTAGGTCTGGTCGAGACCGAGACGGTCGGCGGCCCGGTCGAGCCCGCTGCGGCCGCCGATGTGGTTGAAGAGCGCCGTGGTCGCGTTGTTGTCGCTGTTGCGGATCATCGGCACGATCTGGGACTTCTCCCAGGAGGTGAGGCCGCGACCGGCGTCCTGCGCCTTCATCATCACGGCGGACATGATGTGCACCTTGACGATGCTCGCCGTGACATTGCGCGAGGAGGTCTTGGTGTAGGTCCACGAGCGACCCGAGCCGGGGACGCGCACGGCGACCCCGACGGCGCCGGGGCGGGAGTTGAGGTAGCTGCGCAGCTCCGACTCGAAGGGGAGGCTGGCGGCGGCCGCGTAGGGCTCGGCGGAGCGCTGCGCGGCGGGCGGCGGGGTGTCGTCCACCTCGACGGTGAAGGTGAGCCGGCCAGTGACCTTGCCGGTCGTCTGGGCCTTGAGGGCCTGGGTGGCGGGCAGCAGCTTGGTGATGTCCGTGGAGACGGAGTCGGTGGTCGCCGTGCACGTCGCGCCGGTGCCACTCGGCTCGATCCTCACCTGGTGGCCGGATGCGTCCTGGCCGGTGAAGCCGGGGCGGCCGACGACCGTCAGCGGCCCGTCGGTGATCTCGGCGGTCCCTCCGCGGGACAGGTCGCCGGTGACCGTCACCGTGTCGGCGCCGATGCCATCGCAGATGACGTCGATCTCGGTGGGTGCGGACGGCTGGGCCGGCGCGGCGAGGGCCGGGGTGGCCGCGAGAGCGGCGGTCGTGGTGAGGACGAGTGCCGTGAGTGCGGTGCGACGGTGCGACATTGCGGGTTCCCCCAGAGCGTGGCGTAGGACGCTGGTCATCCTTGCAGACGCCCGGACGGAGTGCCGGGTTGCCTCAGGTCAGGGCCGGTGACGCTCGTCGGCCGCCACGGCATCGCAGAAGCGGTCGACGTAGGCGATGAAGGCGCTGATGTCGCCCTCGCTCCAGTCGCCGAGCAGGTCGGCGAACCACGCCTCGCGGCGGGCGACGAGCTCGTCGAGGAGGGCGGCCCCCTCGTCGGTGAGCGCGACGAGCTGGGCCCGGCCGTCCGCGGGGTCCGGGACCTTGGCGAGGAGCCCGAGGCCGGTGAGGTGGCTGACCTGCCGGCTCACGGTCGAGGCATCCGTGAGGTTGCGCTCGGCGATGTCGCCGACGCGGCTCGGGTGCTCACGCACGGCGACGAGCACAGAGTGGTGACTGGGCTCGACGCTCGGGTGGACCCGTGGGGCCCGGGCACGGGTCGCGTGCAGCATGCGCAGCATGCGGATGACGCTCGTGCTGAGCTCGTCGGATGAGGCGGGCACGATCGCTCCCTTCGTCGTGGTGGGCGGTGCCGGGCGGGTGGGGCCAGTTGCCTAGATTAGAGGGCATGTCTTCCTCCCCGGGCACCGCTCGCACCACGCCGTCACCGCTCGGGATCCTCGGGGTCGTCTCGATCGTCGCCGTCGTCGCAGCCACCGCCTTCGGTGGTGGCGCCGCGCCGCTCGAGCTCGGTGACCCGGGCGCCTTCGTCCGGTGGTCCCTGCCGGTGCTGCGGGTCGTGCACGACGCCGCGGCCGCGGTGACCGTCGGCGCCCTCGTCGTCGGGGCCTTCCTCGTCCCGGAGACGACCCGGACCTCGCGCCGCGAGACGCTCGCCCAGGTCGCGGGTGGGGCGGCGATCGTCTGGTTCCTCGCCGGCGTCGGGCGGATGCTCACGGACTTCGCCTCGCTCGCCGGCATCCCGCTCACCGACGGCACCTACCTCTCCCAGCTGACCGCCTTCGTCTGGGAGCTCGACAGCACCCGCACAGCGGTCATCTCCTCCGCGATCGTCGCCGTCGTCGCTGTCGCTGCTCCGCTGGCCCGGACGAAGGGGGCGCTGGCCTGGGCCTGCGCCGGCTCCGTCCTCGCGCTGCTGCCGCTCGCCCTCTCCGGGCACTCCGCGGCCAGCCTCGACCACATGAGCGGGGTCAACGCGCTCGCCTTCCACCTCGTCTCGGCGACGGTGTGGATCGGTGGGCTCGTCGCGCTGCTCGTGGTGCGTCCCTCCCTTCGGCCTCCTCAGGGAGCGGTAAGGTCGCACCTGGCGGTCACCACGCAGCGCTACTCGAGCATCGCGGCCTGGTGCTTCGCCCTGCTCGTCGGCTCCGGTCTGCTCGCGACGTGGATCAACATCGGCGGTCTCGGGGGGCTCGACTCGCGCTACGGCGTGCTGCTCATCCTCAAGGCCGTCGCCGCGATCATCCTCGGGGTCATCGGGTGGTGGCACCGCTCCCGCACCATCGCGGCACTCGAGGCCGGCGCCGAAGGGGTCGCCCCCTTCGTCCGGCTGGCGACCGGTGAGGTCGTCGTCATGGCTGCAGCCATGGGCCTGGGTGTCGCCGTCGGGCGCACCCCGACGCCGGAGACGGCGCAGGAGGCGCCGGCCAATGCCATCGTCTACGACCTCTCGGGCTACCCCGACCCGGGGCCGCCGTCGTCGACGAGCTGGCTCACGTCGTGGCAGGTGGACTGGCTGTGGCTCACCGTCTCGGTCATCGCGGTCCTCGTCTACGTCCGCTGGGTGCTGCGGCTGCGCGCCCGCGGTGACGAGTGGCCCGTGCTCCGCACGGTCAGCTGGGTGCTCGGCTGGGCGGTCTTCTTCTACTTCACCTCGGCCGGGCCGGGGGTCTACGGCAAGGTGCTCTTCAGCTGGCACATGGTCGAGCACATGGGTGTGGCGATGATCGCGCCGCTCCTCATGGTGCCGGGGGCGCCGATCACCCTCGCCCTGCGAGCACTGCCGGCGCGCCGGGACAAGACGCTCGGGCCCCGCGAGCTCATCCTCGCGTCGGTCCACTCGCCCTACCTGCGGGTGCTGGCCAACCCGGCGGTGGCGGCCTCGCTCTTCTTCTTCAGCCTGGCGATCTTCTACTACAGCCCGCTCTTCGAGCTGGCGATGAGCACCCACACCGGGCACGTGCTGATGATGGCCCACTTCGTCATGTCGGGGTACCTCTTCGTCTGGGTGCTCATCGGCATCGACCCCGGGCCGAAGCGGTGGCCCCCGATCGCGCTCTTCGTCGTGCTGCTCGCGACGATCAGCTTCCACGCCTTCTTCGGCGTGATCCTCACGCAGTCGACCGAGCTGCTCGCGCCGGACTACTTCGGTCGGCTCAACCTGCCGTGGATGACCGACCCGCTCGCCGACCAGCGCACCGGGGGCGCCATCGCCTGGGGCGTCGGTGAGGCGCCGACTCTCGTGCTGGCCATCGGCGTCGCCTGGCAGTGGATGCGCAGCGACGCCCGGGAGTCGACCCGCCGTGACCGACGCGCCGACCGCGACGGTGACGCCGAGCTCGAGGCCTACAACCGGCACCTCGCCGAGCTCAGCCGCGACGACTGACCCGGACGTGCCGCGCTACTGTGGACGCACCGTCGATCGAAGGAGTGGCCCATGGGGGGCGAAGCGCTGTTCTGGATCTTCATCGTGGTCTTCAGCCTGCTCATGCTCGTGGGCTTCTTCCTCGTCGACCGCCCGCGCAAGTCCACGCGCGTCGCGACGCGGCACGCCGTCCGCACCGACACCCATGACCCGCGCGGCCGGCACCTGCCGGCCGATCGTGTCGACCCCACCGATACCACCAACCGGCTGTGAGCCCGGAGGACAGGAGTACCACATGTACATCGGAGTCGGGATCTTCCTGCTGCTCGTGGGACTCGTCATCGTCTTCGCCTACAACGGCGACATGTCGATCGCGGGTCTCGACGTCGGCGCCCTGGGGTGGATCGCCATCGCTCTGGGCGTCCTCGCGATCATCTTGAGCTTCCTGCTCACCAACCGTCGTCGCGAGACGGTGGTCCGGGACGAGCGTCGCTACTGACCAGCGCGAGCATGACGAAGGGGGAGGTCCNNGGACCTCCCCCTTCGTCATGGGGCGACCTCGATCAGAAGGCCGACTCCGGCACGTCCATGAGGGTGTTGTCCGTGGCCTCGGCGATGGCGCGCTCGCCGGCCAGGAGCGGGAGGACGTTCTTGGCGAAGAAGCTCGCCGCGGCGATCTTGCCCGTGTAGAAGTCCTTGTCCTTGCCCTCCGCGCCGGCCTCGAGGGCCTCGGTGGCGACGGCGGCCTGGCGCAGCAGCAGCCAGCCGACGACGAGGTCACCGGCGCCGAGCAGCAGACGCGAGGTGTTCTGGCCCACCTTGTAGATGTTGGTGATGTCCGAGCCCTCCTGCTTGGGGTCGGAGGCCATGAGCGCCTGGAACATCGCGCCGAGGATGCCCTGGACGTTTTCCAGGCCCTGGCCGAGCAGCTCGCGCTCGTGCTTGAGCGCACCGCCCTGCGCGTCGACGTCCTGGGCGAACTCCTGGATCTGCATCGCGATGTGACCCAGCGCCTGGCCGTTGTCACGCACGATCTTGCGGAAGAAGAAGTCCTGACCCTGGATGGCCGTGGTGCCCTCGTAGAGGGTGTCGATCTTCGCGTCGCGGACGTACTGCTCGATCGGGTACTCCTGCAGGAAGCCGGAGCCACCGAAGGTCTGCAGCGACTCGGTGCCGAGGAGGGTCCAAGCCCGCTCGGAGCCCAGGCCCTTGACGATCGGCAGCAGCAGGTCGTTGACCCGGTTGGCCATCGCGGCGGGGGAGTCGTCGGCGATCTCCTCGACGCCCGTGGCGAGCTGCTCGATGTCGACGGTGTCCTGCTGGCTCGACGTGAGCGTGACGAGCGCCCGCAGACCCTCGGCGTAGGCCTTCTGCAGCATGAGGCTGCGGCGCACGTCCGGGTGGTGGGTGATCGTCACACGCGGCGCGTCCTTGGCGGGCGTCGTCAGGTCGGCGCCCTGGACGCGCTCCTTGGCGTACTCGAGCGCGTTGAGGTAGCCGGTGGAGAGGGTGGCGATGGCCTTGGTGCCGACCATCATCCGGGCGTTCTCGATGACGCGGAACATCTGGGCGATGCCGTCGTGGACGTCGCCGAAGAGGGTGCCGACGGCGGCGTGCTTCTCACCGAAGGTCACCTCGCAGGTCGTCGAGACCTTCAGGCCCATCTTCTTCTCGACGTTGGTGACGTAGACGCCGTTGCGCTCGCCCAGCTCGCCGGTCTCGAGGTCGACGGCGTACTTGGTGAGGATGAAGAGGCTCAGGCCCTTGGTGCCCGGGCCGGCGCCCTCGGGGCGGGCGAGGACGAAGTGGACGATGTTGTCGGTCATGTCCGACTCGGCCGAGGTGATGAAGCGCTTGACGCCCTCGATGTTCCAGGTGCCGTCACCGTTGTCCGTGGCCTTGGTCCGGCCGGCGCCGACGTCCGAGCCGGCGTCGGGCTCGGTGAGCACCATGGTGCAGTGCCAGCCCTTCTCGGCGATCCACTTGGCGAGCTTCTTCTGCTCCGGCGTACCGAGCAGGAAGAGCAGCTTGGCGAAGGAGTAGCTCGCGCCGAACATGCCGATGGCCGGGTTGGCGCCGAGGACGAGCTCGTTCATCGCCCAGCGCAGGGACGGCGGGGCGACGGTGCCGTCGAGCTCGGCGGGCAGGTCGAGGGACCAGAAGCCGGCGTCCTGGAAGGCCTTGTACGACTTCTTGAAGGCCTCGGGCATCTGCACCGAGGAGGTCTCCGGGTCGAAGACCGGGGGGTTGCGGTCGGCGTCGGCGAAGGACTCGGCCAGCTCGTTCTCCGCGAGGCGCGCGTACTCCTTGAGCATCTCGCGCGCGGTGTCGGCGTCGACGGCCTCGTAGGGGCCCTGGCCCAGGACCTCGTCGCGACCGAAGACCTCGAAGAGGTTGAACTCGATGTCGCGCAGGTTGCTCTTGTAGTGACCCATGGGATGTCTCTCCTGGTCGAAGGGGGTGACGCCGGCGGGGACCGGCTCCAGCGTTGTAAGCAAGCGCTTACTGATGTTTGGACCATCATCACCCTCGGCTGCTTGCGGGAGCAAGCGCGGGATGAGGTGACGCGACCCACACGTGCCGCCCGTTCCCCGAGGAGGCGCGCCAGGTCCACGCCCTGCCCGCTCCCTGAGGAGGCGCGCCAGGTCCACGCCCTGCCCGCTCCCTGAGGAGGCGCGCCAGGTCCACGCCCTGCCCGCTCCCTGAGGAGGCGCGCCAGCGCCGTCTCGAAGGGAGAAGATTCCGGCGGCGGCCGGAGGGACGAGGGCCCCGCGAAGGGGGCGTCGGCGTGGGTTACGATGTCCGCGCTGCACGCTCAGGAGCGTGCTCGCCGGTGTAGCTCAATGGTAGAGCGCCAGCTTCCCAAGCTGGACACGCGGGTTCGATTCCCGTCACCGGCTCCGCATGACTGGAGGGCCGCACCCGGTGGGGTGCGGCCCTTCGTGCGTCCCGGCCCGCCGAAGAGGGGGCGTGAACCCCCCTTCGCCCTGCGGGCAAGTAGAGGTGTGAGCACACTGAAGACGGAGACGATGAGGCCGCCGATGGGGCAGGTCACGGCGCTGCGGCAGCCGCCGAACATCGGGGGAGTGCCGGCCGCGGAGGTCTTCGACCGGCACCACGCCGACGTCTACCGCTACCTCGCCCGACGGGTGCCCGCCGACATCGCGGACGATCTCGCGAGCGAGACCTTCGTCCAGGCCGTGACCCGCGCGTACACCTTCGACCCGGAGCGGGGAGTGCTGCGGGGATGGATCTTCGGCATCGCGAGCAACCTGCTCTCACGGCACCACCGCGACGAGGTGCGGGCCTACCTGGCCTGGGCCCGGACCGGGGCCGACCCGCACGTCACCGGTGCGGACGAGACCGATCGCGACATCGACCGCGTCGACTCGCAGTCCCGGCAGCCGGCGCTCGCCGCCGCCCACGCCGAGCTCACCTACGCCGAGGTCGCCCTGGCCCTCGATCTGCCGGTCGGGACGGTGCGCTCCCGGCTCAACCGCGCCCGCCGCATCGTGCGGGTCGCACTCGACGACACCAGGGGGACCCACGATGACCACTGACGAGATCGGCCTGCTCGACGGGCCGGAGATGGACGCGCTGCGTGAGCTGCGGGCCGACGTGCCCGGGCCGACGGACGCGCAGCGGCAGGCTGCCTGGGAGCGGGTGCAGGGGGCCCGCTCCCAGGCCGGGACCCCGGGGAAGAGGGGCGGCCGCGCCTGGCTCCTGGCCGGCGCGGCCGCGGTGGCCGCGGGGGTCGTCGCCGGCGGCATCGCCCTCTCGGTGGGCGCCGACCACCCCACGCCCCCGGCGAGCAGCTCGGACCAGAGCGCGGCGACGCCGACCAACCCCAACCCGACCCCCTTCGCCACCGGCAGCGTGTGGGAGCCCTCGGCCGGGCGCGAGCGCCAGATCGTCGACGCCTACCGCGAGGGCGTCGTGCTGACACCCAAGGGCGGGGTGCGCATCGAGATCCCCGGTCAGATGGACTGGGAGGCGATGACCAAGGCGACCTATGCCGAGGGCGTCCCCGTCCGCTTCTGGGCGGTTGAGGGTGAGCCCAACGCCTGGGAGACCGGACCTCGGGTCGCCATCGACCCCGAGGACGGCATCGACATGAGCCAGGAGGGGCTGCCGGCCTACCCCATGGACGGCATCACCTTCGAGCGGTCCGGCGGGGCCGGCTCGCCGGTCACGGCCGTCGTCATCGACCACGTCCCGACCGAGCCGGTCGACATCACCTTCACCCAGTGAGGCCCGGCGCGCTCTAGTCTCGGGGCCATGCTGCTCTCCGACAGGGACATCCGGGCCGAGATCGACGCGGGGCGGGTCGTGCTCGACCCGTGGGACCCGACGATGGTCCAGCCCAGCAGTGTCGACGTCCGGCTCGACAAGTTCTTCCGGCTCTTCGACAACCACAAGTACCCGGTCATCGACCCGGCGGCCGACCAGCCCGATCTCACCCGGCTCATCGAGGTCGAGTCGGACGAGGGCTTCGTGCTCCACCCGGGGGAGTTCGTCCTGGGTTCGACGCTCGAGACGGTCTCGCTGGCGGACGACCTGGCAGCACGCGTCGAGGGCAAGTCGTCGCTCGGCCGGCTCGGCCTGCTGACGCACGCCACGGCCGGCTTCGTCGACCCGGGCTTCTCCGGCCACGTGACGCTCGAGCTCAGCAATGTCGCGACCCTGCCGATCCGCCTGTGGCCGGGCATGAAGATCGGACAGCTGTGCTTCTTCCGGCTCTCCTCGCCGGCGGAGCACCCGTACGGCTCCGCGGCCTACGGCTCGCACTACCAGGGGCAGCGCGGTCCGACGGCCAGCCGGTCCTTCGCCAACTTCCACCGGTCGGACGTCTGACCCTTCGAGACGGCCGCGGGCGGCCTCCTCAGGGAGCGAATGGGGACACCACCCCCGGTCGTGACCTGCGAGTAACATCGTGGAGATGACGACGGAGACCCACCCCACGCCCGCCCACGAGGAGATCCGCGAGAGCCACGAGTCCCGCCGGGTCAGTGCCTTCACCGACGACGCGCTCGGCACGCTCGACGCGACCGGGGTGGCCGCGGCGATCCGAGCGGGTGAGATCAGTGCGGGCGAGGCGGTCGAGGCCGCCATCGCCCGGGTCGCCCAGGTCGACCCGGTGCTCGGCGCGACGACCGTGGACGACCACGACCGTGCTCGCCGCCGGGCGGCGCACGTGCCGCAGGGGACGCCCGCCCCCTTCGCCGGGGTGCCGACCGCCTTCAAGGACAACGTCACTGTCGAGGGCCTGCCCATGCGCATGGGATCGGACGCGCTGCCGGACCGGCCCGGCTGTGCGGACGGCCCCTTCGTCCGGCAGTACCTGTCCACCGGTGTCGTGCCCATCGCGACGACGACCTGCCCGCCCTTCGGCTGGACGGCGACGACCGAGCGCCCCGGCGGGCGCATCACCCGCAACCCCTGGGCCACGGGCTACTCCTCGGGCGGGTCCTCCGGCGGCACGGCCGCGCTCGTCGCCTCCGGAGCGCTGCCCATCGCCCACGGCAACGACGGCGGTGGCTCGATCCGCATCCCCGCGGCGGCCTGCGGTCTCGTGGGGCTCAAGGTCACCCGGGGCCGGCTGCTCGGTGACCCGAGCACCGACAAGCTCCCGGTCCAGCTCGTCGTCAACGGCGTGCTCACCCGCACCGTGCGCGACACCGCGACCTTCCTCGCCGCCGCCGAGCAGCACCAGCCGGCCCGCAAGCTCCCGCCGGTCGGTCTCGTCGAGGGCCCCGGCGCACGTCGGCTGCGCATCGGCATGATGGTCGACTCGCCGCTCGCCCGGGCCACCGACCCGCAGACCCGGGAAGCAGTCGAGGCCGCCGCCCGCCTGCTCGACGGGCTCGGCCACACGGTCGACGACACGCTGCAGGTGCCGGTGCCGAAGTTCTTCAAGACCGACTTCGAGGACTACTGGAGCCTGCTCGCGATGGCCTCCTCCCGGCAGGGCAAGCAGCTCTACGGGCCCGACTTCGACCCCGACAAGCTCGACCCCTTCACCCGCGGTCTCGCCGACCGCGCGCTGCGCCGCCTGCACCGGGCCCCGCTGTACCTCGCCCGCCTGCGGGCGACCGGGTTCGCCGCCGACCGACTCTTCCCGGCCGAGGCAGACCTCGTGCTCACGCCGACGCTGAGCCACACCACGCCGCGCATCGGTCACCTCTCGGGCGACCTGGACTTCGACACCCACTTCGCCCGGTTGCTCGACTACGTCGGCTTCACGCCGCTGCACAATGCGAGCGGTCAGCCGGCGATCTCCCTGCCGCTCGGGCGGACCGACGACGGCCGCCCCATCGGCGTCATGCTGTCGGCGCGCAGCGGGCAGGAGCGGCTGCTGCTCGAGCTCGCCTTCGAGCTGGAGGCCGCGGCTCCCTTCGCCAGCCTCGCCGGCTGATCAGGGCAAGGCGACCGTCGCGACGAGCGCGGCGTGGTCGCTGCCGGGCCGCCGGGTGATCACGAGGTCCGTGCACACCGCGCCACGCGTCATGACGTGGTCGATCGGCACCGGCGCCACCGCGGACCCAGGGGTGCGTCCCCACGTGCCGGGGAAGCCCATGCCCAGCTGCGCGGTGCAGTCCCGCAGCCCCGACTGCCGCGCGAAACGACGGAAGGCCACCGCACTCGGTGGCGCGTTGAGATCACCCATGACGATGACGTGGCCGGTGCTGCCGGCCGTCGCCAGCCGAAGGGAGTCCAGCCCCGCCCCCCACAGGTCGGCCGCGAAGAAGGCCGGGTTCTGCAACCGGGTGCCGATGACCGTCACCTCTGTGCCGTCGCGCTCGAGCCGCACGGCTCGCCCCGGTTGGCGGCCGGGGAGGTGCGGGGCCTCGAGCACGGTCCAGGAGCGTCGCACCCACACCGCGACCTGGGCCGCGATGTAGTCGTCGTTGTCGCTCGCGACGAGCTGCCAGTCCGGGCCGAGCGCTGCGGTGAGCCCACGGGTGCGCGAGGCACTCCACTCCTGGAGGGCCAGGACGTCGACATCCTGGGCGAGCTCGACGAGCGCGGCGTCGGTGGGGCGCGAGTGCAGGGTGTTGAGCGTCGCCACCCGGATCGTCTGGCTCCCCGTCGGGGCAGGGGCGCGGTCAGGCACGACGTGGTCGAGCAGCGGTGCCTGGCTGAGCAGCAGGGCACCGACGAGGGCGAGTCGCCACCGCGGGTGGTGCCAGCACGGCAGCAGGGCGGCAGCGATCGCGACGAGCAGGACGAAGGGCAGGCCGGCAGCGACGACGACGCCGACGCTCGTGCGGCCACCGCGCGCGTACATGGTGACGACGGCGACGACGCACAGCGCGAGCACGACGAAGGTGAACCACGCCTCCGGCGTCCCCCGACGCGCCCCCGCCCGACCACTCATCGCGGGATCAGTCTGCCAGCACGGCCCGGCGCGCAGACACCCGCCGGCGCGGGTGTGCCAAGGTGACGACATGGCTGACTTCACTCCGGGCCCCACCGGCACCGACGAGGTGCTCTTCGCGGTCGACGGATCCCTCGGTCGGGTCCTGCTCAACCGACCTCGCGCGATCAACTCGCTGACCCGCGACATGGTCGTCGCGATGCGTGCCCAGCTGGAGGCGTGGGCCGAGGACCCGCAGGTGCAGACCGTCTCGATCGAGGGCGCCGGGGAGCGGGGTCTGTGCGCCGGTGGCGACGTCCGCGCGGTGCGCGAGGCCCACCTGGCGGGCACCTCCGGAGGGGTGGACTTCTGGGCCGACGAGTACGTGCTCGACGCGCAGATCGCGGAGTACCCCAAGCCCGTCGTCGCCGTGATGGACGGCATCGTCATGGGCGGTGGGCTGGGCATCTCGATGTTTGCCACCGCCCGCTGGGCCACCGAGCGCTCGCGGATCGCCATGCCCGAGACGATCATCGGCTTCTTCCCCGACGTCGCCGCGACCTACCTGCTCTCCCGGGCCCCGGGCGAGACCGGCACCCACGTCGCCCTCACCGGGACGACCATCACGGGAGCCGACGCCGTCGCCCTGGGTCTCGCCGACGCCGTGGTCGACTCCGCGCGCCTGCCCGATCTGCTCGCCGGCATCGCGGCGGGTAACCCGGTGGAGCCCGTGCCCGAGGACGCCACGACGAAGGCGGACACCCTCACCTCCGCCCGTGGCTGGATCGACGAGTGCTACGCCGGCGACGACGCCGCGGCGATCGTCGAGCGGCTGCGCGCCCACGACGCACCCGAGGCCCGTGCGGCAGCCGAGAAGATCTCCCTTCGCTCGCCGTTGTCGGTGGCCGTCACCCTCGAGGCACTGCGACGGGCCGCGACGGCCGGGTCGGTGCGCGAGGTGCTCGAGACGGACACGGTCGTGGCGCGGGGCCTGCTGCAGCGGGCGGACTTCGCCGAAGGTGTGCGCGCTCAGCTCGTCGACAAGGACCGCTCGCCCCGGTGGCAGCACGAGAGCGTGTCCGACGTCACGCGGGCAGAGGTGCTCGCCGTCTTCTCGGGATAGGTTGGAAGACCACGAGGAGGCCATCTCCCGGACAGAGGGGACGTGCATGATCCGTCTCGACGGCGTCACCAAGCAGTACCCGGACGGCACGGTAGCCGTCGACGACCTCAGCCTCACCGCACCGGACCGAGCCATCACCGTGCTCGTCGGGCCCTCGGGCTGCGGCAAGACGACGACGCTGCGGATGATCAACAGGATGATCGAGCCCACCTCCGGGTCGGTGACCATCGACGGCCGGGACGTGCTCGGCATGGACGCGGCGGAGCTGCGTCGCGGCATCGGCTACGTCATCCAGCACGGCGGGCTCTTCCCCCACCACACGGTCGAGCGCAACGTCGCGACCGTCCCCCTGCTGCTCGGCACGTCGCGACGCGAGGCGATCGCCCGGGCGCGCGAGCTGCTCGAGCTCGTCGGCCTCGACCCGGCACTCGGCCGCCGCTACCCCAGCCAGCTGTCCGGGGGCCAGCAGCAGCGCGTCGGGGTCGCCCGCGCGCTCGCAGCGGACCCGCCGGTCATGCTCATGGACGAGCCCTTCTCGGCCGTCGACCCGGTCGTGCGCGAGCAGCTGCAGGACGAGTTCCTGCGCTTGCAGGGCGAGCTCGGCAAGACGATCGTCATGGTCACCCACGACATCGACGAGGCGATCAAGCTCGGCGACCACGTGGCCGTGCTCCGGGTCGGTGGACGCATGGCCCAGGTGGCCCGGCCGGCAGAGCTGCTCGCCCACCCCGCAGACGAGTTCGTCGCCGACTTCCTCGGCCGCGACCGCGGCTACCGGGCCCTCGGCTTCGAGCACGCGCGCATCCCTCTGCACGACGAGTCGACGCTCTCCCTCGGCAGCCAGCCGAGGGAGGCCGGCGGCACCGCAGGCGACGGGTGGGCGCTCGTCGTCGACGACGAGCGGCGGCCACTCGGCTGGGTCCGCCCGGCTGACCTGGCCAAGGAGGAGCCCGTCGACACCTCGGCGCTGGCGCTCGGGGGCACCCTGGCGCGGGTCGACGGGCCGCTGCGGGCCGCGCTCGACGCAGCGCTGTCCTCCCCGAGCCGACGCGGTGTCGTCGTCGACGGCGACGGGCGCCTCGTCGGCACGTGCCGCGCCACCGAGGTGCTCGCGGTCATCGAGTCGCAGGAGCGCCCGCGCGACCCCGCCGCCACCCGATCGGCCTGACATGGACTGGATGCTCGAGCACCTCGACGACATCGGGTCCCTGACCCTGCAGCACTCGTGGCTCGCGGGCCTGCCTCTCGTCGTCGGGCTGCTCGTCTCCCTCCCGCTCGGTTGGCTGGCCCACCGCCAGCCGCGCCTGCGGGGGATCGTCGTCGTCTCCGCGGGTTTGCTCTACACGGTCCCCTCGCTGGCGCTCTTCGTCCTCATGCCCCTCGTCCTCGGCACCGGCATCCTCGACCCGGTCAACGTCGTCGTCGCCATGACGATCTACACCGTGGCGCTCCTCGTCCGCTCGGTCGTCGACGGGCTCGGCTCGGTGCCCGACGAGGTCACCCGGTCCGCCGTCGCCATGGGGTACACGCCCGTGCGCCGCTTCGTCGGGGTCGACCTGCCGCTGGCCGTCCCGGTCATCGCCGCGGGACTGCGGGTGGCCGCCGTCAGCAACGTCTCGATCGTCTCGATCGCCTCGCTCATCGGGGTCAGCCAGCTCGGCGACCTGCTCGTCGACGGGTACAACCGGGCCATCAGCGGCGAGCTCGCGGCCGGGATCCTCGGGTGCGTCCTCCTCGCGGTCGTCCTCGACCTCGCCATCCGGCTCGTCGAGCGGCTGCTCACCCCCTGGCGCCGCGCCGGGCAGGAGGGGTCGGCATGATCGGCGAGATCATCCGGTGGCTCACCTCGGGCGCCAGCTGGGCCGGCGCCGACGGCATCGGCGCGCGCCTGCTCGAGCACATCGGCTACACCCTGGTCGTCCTCGTCATCGCCGCGCTCGTCGCCGTCCCCGTCGGGCTGTGGATAGGTCACTCCGGGCGCGGGCGCTGGCTCGTCACTGCGGCCAACGCCCTGCGGGCGGTCCCGACGCTCGGGCTGCTCTTCGCGCTGACCCTCGTGCTGCTCCCGCGGCTGCCCGGTGACGCCGCCTTCCTCGTGCCGAGCGTCATCGTGCTCGTCCTGCTCGCGATCCCGTCGATCCTCTCCGGCACCTACGCAGGCGTCGAGTCCGTGCCGCTTGCCGCACGCAATGCCGCCCGCGGCATCGGCATGACCGGCAGCCAGGTGCTGTGGCGCGTCGAGGTGCCCATCGCCCTGCCTCTACTCATCTCCGGGCTGCGGGCCGCCGTCCTCCAGGTCGTCGCCACCGCCACCGTCGCCGCCTATGTCGGTCTCGGCGGGCTCGGCCGATTCCTCATCGACGGGCTGGCCACGCAGGACTACGCGAGCACGGCGGGTGGTGCCCTCCTCGTGGCACTGCTCGCGCTCGCCCTCGACGCCCCCTTCGCCCTGCTGGGGCGTCTCGTCGTCTCGCCCGGTCTCACCGGACGCAGCCGCTCCCTTCGACCCACAACCGATCACAACCGCACCGCGACCGCTGGAGGAACCCCATGACACCCACCGTCCCCGCATCCCGCCGACGTGTCCGCACCGCAGCGGTCGTGCTCGCCACGGCCGGCGCCCTCGGCCTAACCGCCTGCGGCGGCGGTGGCGACCCGCTCGCCAGCTCGTCGAGCAGCGCCGATGACGCCGGCGGCTCGGGCGAGATCGTCGTCGGGTCGGCCGACTTCTCCGAGTCGATCCTGCTCGCCCACATCTACGCCGGTGCGCTCAAGGCCGACGGCATCAATGCCTCGACCAAGACCGGGATCGGGTCTCGGGAGGTCTATCTCAAGGCGCTCGACGAGGGCTCGGTCGACGTCATGCCGGAGTACACCGGCGGACTGGCGCTCTACTACGACAAGGACTTCGCCGAGACCGACCCGGACAAGACGTACGAGGCCCTCGAGGACCTGCTGCCCGAGGGCACGGCCGTCCTCGAGAAGTCGGCGGCAGAGGACAAGGACTCGATCGTCGTCACCCGCGAGACCGCTGAAGGCAAGTCCCTGAAGACCATGGACGACCTGTCCGAGGTCGCGGGGGAGCTCACCCTCGGGGCGCCGTCAGAGTTCAAGACCCGCTCCCAGGGCATCCCCGGGCTCAAGGAGTCCTACGGCATCGAGTTCAAGACCTTCCGCCCCCTCAAGGCGGGGCAGGCGACGAGTGGCGCGCTCAAGAACGGTCAGATCGACGCGGCCAACATCTTCAGCACCGACCCGTCGATCGCGGCGAACGACTTCGTCGTGCTCGAGGACACCAAGAAGCTCTTCGGCAGTCAGAACGTCGTGCCCCTCGTCCGCTCGGACGTCCAGGAGGAGGTCCAGTCCTCGCTCGACGAGGTGTCGGCGAAGCTGACGACCGACAAGCTCGCGGAGCTGCTCAAGCGCACTGACATCGACAAGGAGGACCCGGACCAGGTGGCCGCGGACTTCCTCAAGGAGGAGGGCCTCGACTGAGGCTCGCTGGCGCCGGACGCTGAGGCGTCCGCCGACTCCCGACACGAGCGGGCGGCGGGCGTCTCGTCGTACCCGCTGGTCACAGACGAAAGGGCCGCCCACCGGATCGGTGGGCGGCCCTCTCGTCGTCAGCGGGAGGTCACTCCCAGGAGGGGTTGGCGTTCTTCTTCGCCAGCTCCGACAGGTTGCTGTCGTCGGCCGAGGCCGCAGGGGCCTCGGTGGAGGCGGCAGGTGCCTCGTCCTCCACCTCGGCCGCAGCCTCGGTGACCGGGGCCTCGGCCGCAGGTGCCTCCTCGACCTCGGGCTGGGGAGCGGCTTCCTTGGCCGGGGTGGCCTCGGCGGCAGGGGCCTCGTCCTCCGCCTCGGCCGGAGCCTCGGTGGTGGTCGGGGCCTCGGCGGCGGGTGCCGGGGCGGCAGCACCGGTCTCCCAGGACGGCGCCGCGTTCCTGGCCGCGAGGTCGCTGTCACCCGTGGGCGCAGCTGCCGGTGCAGCCTGCTCGGCCTCGGCCTGGGGAGCGGACTCCTCGGCCGGGGTCGCCTCGTCCTCCGCCTCGGCCGGAGCCGCGGCGGCGGCCTCCTCAGCGGGAGCGGCAGCAGCGGGAGCGGCGGCCGGGGCGGCAGCGCCGGTCTCCCAGGACGGCGCCGCGTTCTTGGCCGCGAGGTCGCTGTCACCCGTGGCCGTGGCTGCCGGGGTGGCCGCCGCCGGTGCAGCCTGCTCGGCCTCGGCCTGGGGAGCGGACTCCTCGACCGGGGTCGCCTCGTCCTCCGCCTCGGCCGGAGCCTCGGTGGTGGCCGGGGCCTCGGCAGCGGGCGCCGGGGCGGCAGCGCCGGTCTCCCAGGAGGGAGCGGCGTTCTTCGCCGCGACCGAGTCGTCAGCGGCCGGAGCCGTCGCGGTGTCGGTCTCGGCCTTGGGCGCCTCAGCCGCCGGGGCAGCAGCGCCGGTCTCCCAGGAGGGAGCGGCGTTCTTCTCGGCGGCGGTGGCGTCCGCCTTCGGCTCCTCGGCCTTGGGTGCCTCGGTGGCCGGGGCGGTGGCACCGGTCTCCCAGGACGGGGCGGCGTTCTTCTCCGCGGCCGAACCGGTCTCCCACGAGGGGGCGGCGTTCTTCTCGGCGGCGGTGGCGTCCGCCTTCGGCTCCTCGGCCTTGGGTGCCTCGGTGGCCGGGGCGGTGGCACCGGTCTCCCAGGACGGGGCGGCGTTCTTCTCCGCGGCCGAACCGGTCTCCCAGGAGGGGGCGGCGTTCTTCTCGGCAGCCGAGCCGGTCTCCCACGACGGAGCGGCGTTCTTGTCCGCAGGGGACGAGTCGGTGGCGGCCGCACCAGCACCGGCTGCGGCCCCACCAGCACCCACGGCAGCGCCGGTCTCCCACGAGGGAGCGGCGTTCTTGTCCGCAGCGGTCTCGCGACCGGCGACGGCCTGCGGGTCCTCGCCGGCCTCCTCGACCGCGGCAGCGGTCTGCGCGGTCTCGGCCTCGCTCGGAGCGGCGGGGGTCGCCCCCTTCGCTCCCTCACCCTCGGTGGGCGCGGGGACGGCGGTCTTGGGCTCGGCCTCGGCCTGCTCCTGCGCCTCGGTGGTGCCGCCCTTCGCGGGGACGACCGCCTCCTTGACCGACGCGAGCAGCATCTGGGCCACGTCGACGACCTCGATGTCCTCGGACGCACCCTCGGACTGCTTGGCCGTCAGGCCGTCGCTGAGCATGACGCGGCAGAAGGGGCAGCCCACGGCGATCCGGTCGGCGCCGGTCGCGATGGCCTCCTCGGTGCGGTTGAGGTTGATCCGCGAGCCGAGCTGCTCCTCCATCCACATGCGGGCACCACCGGCGCCGCAGCAGAAGGACTTCTCCTTGGTCCGCTCCATCTCCTTGAGCTCGACACCCGGCAGGGCCGAGATGAGCTCACGCGGCGGGGCGTAGACGTTGTTGTGACGACCCAGGTAGCACGGGTCGTGGTAGGTCACCGACGGCGCGGACGACGCGACGTCCTTCAGGCTCGACTTGCGCGGGCCCTCGGGGCGGTTGACCGGGACGATCTTCTTCTCGCGGACGAGGCGGTTGAGCAGCTGCGTGTGGTGCAGCACCTCGTACTTGCCGCCGAGCTGCGGGTACTCGTTCTTGATCGTGTTGAAGCAGTGCGCGCACGTGACGACGATCTTCGTCGCGCCGAGCTCGTTGAGCGTCTCGACGTTTTGCTCCGCGAGCATCTGGAAGAGCACCTCGTTGCCCGCGCGGCGGGCGGAGTCACCGGTGCAGGTCTCGCCGTTGCCGAGGACCGCGAAGTCCACGCCGGCGTGGTCGAAGAGCTCGGCCACGGCGCGCGTCGTCTTCTTGGCGCGGTCCTCGTAGGCGCCGGCGCAGCCGACCCAGAAGAGGTAGTCGACGTCGTCGGCCGACTCGACGTCCTCGCCGAGCACCTTGACGGTGAAGGGGAGGTCCTTCGCCCAGTCCATGCGCGCCTTGGCGCCCATGCCCCACGGGTTGCCCTTGGACTCGAGCTTCTTGAAGAGGCCGCCGAGCTCGCTCGGGAAGGCCGACTCGATGAGGTTCTGGTAGCGCCGCATGTCGACGATGTGGTCGACGTGCTCGATGTCGACGGGGCACTGCTCGACGCAGGCGCCACAGGTGGTGCACGACCACAGGACGTCCTCGTCGATGACCGCATCGGGGCCGTGCGGGTTGTAGGCCGACAGCGGGTGGTCGATGTCGTACCCGGTCTGGCCGACGAGCGACATCTCGCCCCAGTTGATCGCGTCCGGCTCGGCCGTCGCGACGGCGCCCTCGGCCTGGACGGCCTCGGCGCCACCGAAGGCGACGGCACCGTCGGCGGTCTGGCCCTTCGCTGCGCTCGCCGGGGTGTAGACGCCCGAGACGCCCTGTGCCGCAGCGAGGTAGGGCGCCTTGGCGTGCGCGTGGTCGCGCAGCGTCATCATGAGCAGCTTGGGGGAGAGGGGCTTCTCGGTGTTCCAGGCGGGGCACTGGCTCTGGCAGCGGCCGCACTCGGTGCACGTGGAGAAGTCGAGCAGGCCCTTCCACGTGAAGTCCTCGACCTTGCCGACGCCGAGGGTCGAGTCCTCCTCCATCTCCTCCATGACCTCCATGGAGAAGGGCTTGCCGTCGACGAGCATCGGCTGCAGCTCACCCAGGGAGGTACGGCCGTCGGCGTGACGCTTGAAGTAGATGTTGAAGAAGGCGAGGAAGCGGTGCCACGCGACACCCATCGTCGGGTTGATCGAGATGGTGATCATCCAGGCGTACGAGATGAGCAGCTTGATCAGCGCGACGACGACGATGCCCGCCTCGAGCGCCCCGACGGACATGCCCGAGAAGAGCGAGCCGAGCCAGCCGGTCAGCGGGAAGTGCAGCAGCGATGCGTGGTCGGTCTCACCGGTGTTGAGCAGGAGCGCCCGCTCCAGGCCGCGCAGCAGGGCGATGCAGATGCCGACGCCGAGGATGGTCAGCTCGACGTAGTAGGCCTGCCAGAAGGTCGAGCCGAAGAAGCGGGACTTGCGGCCCTCGTCACCGGCGGCCGAGCGCGGGTGGCTCCGCTGCCGGATGACCATGAGCATGACGATCGTGACGATGCCCGTCATCGCGAAGAGCTCGGTGATCCACTCGTAGACGAAGAAGTGGCCGATGAGCGGCAGCACGAAGTGCGGGTCGAAGAGCTGGAAGGTCGCCTGCACCAGGGTCAGGAAGAGGACCCCGAAGGAGATCATCGTGACCCAGTGGGCGATCGCCACGATGGGCAGTCGCGACATCCGGGTGTGGCCGAGGAACTCCCGCAGCAGCGTCGCCGTGCGCGCGCCGGGCTGGCCCGTGCGCTCCTTGGCCGGCGTCGACGCTCCGAGCTTGAAGACGGTGACGAAGTGCTTGACGGCTCGAGCGAGCAGGCCCCATCCGACGATGGTGATCCCGACCCCGAGGATGATCGCGACGATCTGGAGGGCAGACATGGGTCCGAGTCTAGGACTCGACCCCTGTGTCGACAGCACCGCAGAGGTGCGTCACTCGTCACCTGAGGGTAGCCTCACCGCCCCGTCGCGGCCTCGGACGAAGGGGGTGTGCCCCCTTCGCCCGTCGGCGGTGAGACCCGCTTGCACCGACAGATAACGCGGTGTTGGAATATCCATAACGTCGCGTTCGTTGTCGCGGACGTGCCCGCCGCACTCATCGCGGCACTCGACTCCCGAGGGAAGGACCCGCGTTGCCCATCTACGAAGACGCCACCAAGCTCGTCGGCCGCACCCCGCTCGTGCGGATCAACCGGATCATCGAGTCCGAGGCGACCGTCGCCGCGAAGCTCGAGTTCTACAACCCGGCCAACTCGGTCAAGGACCGCATCGGCGCCGCGATCATCGACGCGGCCGAGGCCTCCGGTGACCTCAAGCCGGGCGGCACGATCGTCGAGGCGACCTCCGGCAATACGGGCATCGCTCTGGCCATGGTCGGCGCGGCCCGCGGTTACAACGTCGTCCTGGCCATGCCGGAGACGATGTCCAAGGAGCGCCGTGCGCTCCTGCGCGCCTACGGTGCTGAGCTCGTCCTCACCGAGGGCGCCAAGGGCATGAAGGGTGCGGTCGAGAAGGCCGAGGAGATCGCCGCCGAGCGCGGCGCCGTCCAGGCCAAGCAGTTCGCCAACGCCGCCAACCCGGCGATCCACGAGAAGACCACGGGTCCGGAGATCTGGGAGGACACCGACGGCAAGGTCGACATCCTCATCTCCGGCATCGGCACCGGCGGCACCATCACCGGCGCCGGACGCTACCTGCGCTCGCAGAAGTCGGACGTCCAGATCATCGCGGTCGAGCCGGCCGAGTCCCCGATCCTCAACGGGGGTGCCCCCGGCCCGCACAAGATCCAGGGACTGGGCGCCAACTTCGTGCCCGACATCCTCGACACCGAGATCTACGACGAGGTCATCGACATCGACGCCCCGACGGCTATGGACTGGGCGCGTCGATCGGCCACCGACGAGGGTCTGCTCGTCGGCATCTCCTCCGGCGCCGCCTTTGCGGCGGCTGACCAGGTGGCCCGCAGGCCGGAGAATGCCGGCAAGACGATCGTCGTCATCATCCCGAGCTTCGGCGAGCGATACCTCTCCACCCCGCTCTTCGAAGGGCTCCTCGACTGACCGTGGCCGCCCACCTGCCGATCCGCGCCACGATCCGTGAGGATCTCGCCGCGGCCATGGAGCGCGACCCCGCCGCGACCTCGCGGTGGGTCGTGCTCCTGACCTCTGCCGGGCTGCACGCCATCTGGCTGCACCGCATCGCCCACCGCTGGTGGGTGCGTCCCGGCGGCAAGTGGCCCGCGCGTGTGCTCGCCTACCTCTCGCGCTCCTTCACGGGGATCGAGATCCACCCGGGTGCGCACATCGGGCGCCGCTTCTTCATCGACCACGGCATGGGTGTGGTCATCGGCGAGACGGCGGTTGTTGGAGACGACGTCATGCTCTTCCACGGCGTGACGCTCGGCGGCACCTCCGGCAAGCGGGTCAAGCGTCACCCGACGCTGGGGGACAAGGTCATGGTCGGCGCCGGGGCCAAGATCCTCGGCGACGTGCACGTCGGCAGCAATGTCAAGGTCGGGGCCAACTCGGTCGTCGTCAAGGACGTGCCGACCGGCGCCGTCGCCACGGGCATCCCGGCGCAGTACCGGTTCCCGGCGCTCGAGGACACCACGGGCCGCTCGCCGCAGGAGCTGCTCTACGCGGACCCGGCGCTCTTCATCTGAGTCCGCTCGCCGGGCCCTGAGGTGCGAGCGCCAGCGAGCCTCGAAGGGAGGGGACCCACCGATGACCGGTGGGTACCCTCCCTTCGTCGTGTCGCCACGGGCCCTGCCCTTCGAGACGCTCGCCCGCTGCGCGGACTCCCTCCTCAGGACCCGGAGGTCGCGCAGCGACCGTCTCGAAGGGTCAGGCGGGCGTCGGGCCGTCGCCGAGCGGGTAGGTCGACGGGCCCTGCGTGTCCGCCGCGACGCCGCTCGGGACGTCGCGCGACGGGTCGCCCGTGATCTTGCTGGCGCCCTCGCGCATCTTGTCGCCGGCGACGGAGGCTGCGCTGCTCACGGCATCGAGCGCGGCAGGGGCGGCCTTCGTCTTGGCGGCGTGCTTCGCGGTCGCGACCTGCTGCTGCACCGGCTGCGACTGCCAGGCCTTGGCGGCGCCGGAGCGGATCTGCTCGTAGCGCTGACGGCCAGCCCTGGCCCCGAGCACGTACCCGGCGGCGGCACCGAGGAGGAAGGAGATCTTCGACATGGGAGTCCTTTCGATCTGGTGGTCGGCTCACCCCGACACTACCCACACTCATCATGGCCTACCGTGGACTCGCCTGCCGCGCGGCAGGCGAGGAGGGCTCGCATAGTGGCCTAGTGCGGCGGTCTTGAAAACCGCTATGGCGGCAACGTCATCGTGGGTTCGAATCCCACGCCCTCCGCATGACATCCCGGCCCGCCCTCGTGGTGCTCAACGGACCCAACCTCAATCTGCTCGGCGAGCGTGAGCCCGAGGTCTACGGCCACGAGACGCTCGCCGACGTCGAGGCCCTGTGCCGGGCGCGCACCGACGCGCTGGGGTGGCATCTCGACTTCCGCCAGACCAACCACGAGGGCGTCATGATCGACGCGATCCACGAGGTGCGCCGCAGCGCCATCGGGCTCGTCGTCAACGCCGGCGGCTGGACGCACACCTCCGTGGCGATCCGGGACGCACTGGCCGCGGTCGCCGGACCGGTCATCGAGGTGCACATCTCGGACATCCGAGCGCGTGAGCCCTTCCGTGCCTTCTCCTACCTCGCCGACGTGGCGAGCGCAGAGGTCGTCGGGCGTGGGGTGCGCGGCTACGTCGATGCGATCGACGAGGTGCACCGGCTCGCGGGGTGACGGCCAGGCGGCCGTCCGCACCTTCCCGCGTGCGTGACCATGCTCCCGCAGAGGTTTGCTGGTAGCGTCGCTCTCGTAGTTGCAGTACAGAACTTCTCGCATGATGCGAATGGGGTCGGCCGCCACGCCGGGCTCACAGTGTTACCAGGGGCGTGTACCCCTGCCGAGGGGAGCTTTGCAGCTTGCACAAGGGACCGCGACCTGCGGGCCCGGATTGTTCAACAGGAAAGAAGATTCACCCCATGGCACAGGGCACCGTTAAGTGGTTCAACGCTGAGAAGGGCTTTGGCTTCATCGCCCAGGACGGCGGCGGCCCCGACGTGTTCGTTCACTACTCCGCGATCGACACGACCGGCTACCGGTCGCTCGACGAGGCGCAGCGCGTCGAGTTCGAGATCACCCAGGGCCCGAAGGGCCCGCAGGCTGAGCGCGTCCGTCCCGTCTGAGACGACGCACCAGTGATGCGGTGATCTCACCGCGCACCCTCGAAGGCCCCCACCAGATGGTGGGGGCCTTCGGCATGTGCGGCTAGTGTGTCCCCCGATGGATGACGGCGCCCAGCACCAGCCCCCCGCCAACCGGCGCGGGGCTCCGAGGAGACGGCCCCGCCGGCGCGACCGGGTGACCACCTCCGTGGGTGCCACCCGGGCCGAGCACCACACCGGCGGCACCACTCGAGCGGCCCGCCGCGAGCACCGCCTCGCCCGGCGCGCGCGGCTGCGACGCCGGGCTCTGAAGGTGACGGGTGCGGGGGCGGCGCTCGTCGTCGCCGCCGGGCTCGGTGTCACGATGCACCTCGGCAACAACGTCTCGCGCGTCGACATCGCGCACGGGTCGGCCGAACGTCCCGACGACGTCGACGGCGCACTCAACATCCTGGTCATCGGGTCCGACACCCGCGAGGGGCTCGGCACGACCGAGTACGGCACGGGGACCGCCGAGGGCGGGGCGCGATCCGACACCAACCTGCTCGTGCACATCTCCGCGGACCGTGAGTCCGCCTATGTCATCTCGATCCCGCGGGACTCGATGACGCAGGCACCGACGGACTGCGCCGATCCCAAGTCCACCGTCGCCAACGGCGAGGTGCGTCGGTGGAACGACAACTTCAACCAGGGCGGTCCGGCCTGCACGGTCAAGACGCTCGAGGGGCTGACGGGGATCTACATCGACCACGTCGCAGTCGTCGACTTCAGCGGGTTCCAGTCGATGGTCGACGGCCTGGGGGGCGTCGACGTGTGCCTGCCCAAGCCGGTGTCCGACGCGGACGCCCAGATCGACCTGCCGGCCGGTCGCCAGCGCCTCGACGGCAAGGACGCTCTCGGGTACGTGCGCATGCGCAAGACCCTGGGGGACGGCTCGGACCTGCAGCGCATCGAGCGCCAGCAGGCCTTCATGTCGTCGATGGCCCAGGAGGCGACGAAGACCTCCCTGCTCCTGCGCCCGGACCGGCTGTACCGATTCCTCGACGCGGCCACGAAGTCCATGACGGCAGACGAGGACCTCAGCCTGACCCGGCTCACCTCGATCGCCTCGAGCCTCAGGGACCTGGGGACGGGAGAGCTCGTCTTCGTCACCGTGCCGACCGAGCCCTACCCCGCCGACACCAACCGGGTGCAGTGGCGCACCGAGGCCTCCGACGAGCTGTGGGCCGCCGTCCGCAACGACACGGCGCTGCCCGGGGCCAAGCGCGAGACCAAGGCCGCGCCGAAGCCCACGGTCGCACCGTCGGAGATCACCGTCAGCGTCGTCAACGACACCGGCGTGACCGGGCTGGCGGCGCAGGAGGCGGCTGCTCTCGAGGTGCAGGGCTTCGGCGTCCAGATCGCCGACGTCGCCCCGACCTCCTCGGTGACGGGCGTCGTCGTCCACCACGCGCGCGGTGACACCGCCTCCGCGCGGACCGTGGCCGCCGCCTACCCGGGCGCCAAGCTCAAGGTCGACCCCCAGCTGACGAAGGGGGCCACCCGTCTCGTCATCGGCGCCGGGGCCGACCCCGCCCGTGAGGTCCCCAACCGGGAGGGCACAGACCCCCTGCCGTCGCACTCGGTGACGGCACCGCCGGCGCCGACGGCGGTCAAGAGCCGCACGGCCGACCAGGACATCTGCGGCTGACGGTCGGGTGGGCGACCTGTCGCCCACCCGAGTTGGAGCGCTGCGCACCCGGCAGATACTCTGTCCGGGTTGTCTGGAGGCGTCGCCTAGTCCGGTCTATGGCGCCGCACTGCTAATGCGGTTTGGGCTAACCGCCCATCGAGGGTTCAAATCCCTCCGCCTCCGCCAGCGGACGAGACCCCGGTCGCCACGTGCGGCCGGGGTCTCGTCATCTCCACGCCCGGGTTGACGGCTCGCCCCAGGTCTCGTCGACCAGGGCCAGGAGCGCGAGCGCAGCGAGGCCGAGACCCGCGACGACGGCCCAGACGAGTGCCCGGGCCGCGGATGGCGGCTCCTCGAAGGACACCACCGCACGCCAGAAGCACAGCCCCGCGACGACGAACCACGTCGGCAGGCCGAGGCCCAGCCGCAGGCAGCCGGGACGCACGAAGCCGAGCACGCAGGTGGTGCACCACGCGTGCGTCGCGACGAGCGCTGCGACGACGGTGAGCAGCGAGATCGGGTCCGAAGTGATCGTCATCAGGACCGAGTCCGTCGGAGCACGCCCGTCCATGAGCAGGGACCATCCCGTCACCGCGGCGGTACCGATGGCGCTGACCACGAGCAGCGCAGGCAGGAGGATGCTCGTGAGGTTGCGCCGCGGGTAGCCGTGGTCGTCGCGCTCCGTGGACAGGAGCAGGAAGGGCCACATGAAGCCGCACCCGACGGCGAGGATCGCCACCCACCCGACGTCGGCCTCGATGGTGTCGCTCGACGCCGGGCTGTAGCGCAACCACCCGGTGAGGGACAAGAGGAAAACACCGGAGAAGAAGGCGAAGGCCCCGGCCCCGTAGCCCGCGGCCCGACGGGCCTCGGGCCACCATCTCGGGGGCCGGTCCTCCACCGCTCGCAGGTCCTCGGCGGTGCGCGGCGCGAGGCGCCGGTACGGGTCGTGGGCCATGCCTCCATCATGGCCGCGGCCACCGCGGGCTCAGTGGACGGCCTCCACCTCGCGCTCCGCGCTCGACTCGTCGGCCGCGGCGTCGACGGAGCCCGCCGGCAGGTCGGGCTCGCCCCGGTCGGCGAAGATCCACGAGCGCATCGCGACGAACTTGACGACGGTCGCCGCGATGTTGGCGACCCCGATGACGACCGTCTCGACCGTGACGGGAGTGGCCGGCCAGGCAGCGTGGAGCAGCCCGAGCGCACCCGAGGTCATCGCCCACGTCGCGCCGAAGACGAGCAGCCCCTGCAGCTGGTGACGCAGGCTGCCTGCGCTCCCGCGGATGCCGAAGGTCCATCGACGGTTGGCCCAGGTGTTGGCGACGGTCGCGACGAGCAGCGCGGCGACGTTGGCCGTCTGCGAGCCGAGGCCGGTCGCCGTGACGAGCGCGGCGAAGAGGCCGAGGTGGAGCAGGGTCGAGGCCACGCCCACGACGCCGAAGCGCACGACGTGCGCCCCGACCCCCGACGAAGGGGGGATCCGCCCCATGCGCTGCCGGATGTCCTCGACGGGCAACAGCCCCGCGGCGAAGGTGCGCTGCATGCGCCAGACGCCCCGCAGATCGTCGGACGCGGTCCCGACGACGTCGACTCGACTGTCGGGGTCGTCCCACCAGTCGACGGGTACCTCGTGGATCCGCAGCCCGGAGCGCTCGGCGATGACGAGCAGCTCGGTGTCGAAGAACCACGTGGGGTCCTCGACGAGCGGCAGCAGCTCGCGGGCGACGTCGCCGCGCACGGCCTTGAAGCCGCACTGCGCGTCGGAGAAGCGGGCCCCGAGCGCGGCGTGCAGGACGAGGTTGTACGCCCGGGAGATGAACTCCCGCTTCACGCCGCGCACGACGCGGCTGTCCGGGTGCAGTCGTGTCCCGATCGCGAGGTCAGAGTGGCCGGACATCAGCGGTGCGACGAGCGGCCACAGCGCGTCCAGGTCGGTCGACAGGTCAACGTCCATGTAGGCCAGGACCGGTGCGTCGGAGGCGAGCCACACCTGCTTGAGCGCACGGCCGCGGCCCTTGGCCTCCATCCGCACCAGCGCGACGCCCGGCAGCTCCCGGATGAGCTCGGCGGCGACCTGGGGGGTCGAGTCCGTGCTCGCGTTGTCCGCCACCGTGATCCGGAAGGGGTAGGGGAAGGTCGCGACGAGGTGCGCGTGGAGTCGTCGGACGCACGGCCCGAGGGTGTGCTCCTCGTTGTAGACCGGCACGACGACGTCGAGGACGGGGCTGGTGGTCGGCTCAGACATCCGTCGCACCGTTCGTCGACGTCGAGGTGGTCGAGGACGAGACCGGCTGGGTGAGGTCGTAGAAGGTGCTCCCGTCGATCGTCACCTCGGTGAAGTTGTCCTGCACCCAGGTCGAGATCTCGGAGCTGGAGCCGGAGCCACCCATGCCGCCACCACCCATGCCGCCGCCGGCGACGAAGTAGTGGATGCGCCCGTCTTCGACGTACTGCTGGAACTCCGCGAGCGTGGGGGAGGGGTCGGAGCCGTTGAACCCCCCGATCGCCATGACCGGCAGCTCGGTGCCGAGCTGGAGGCCTGCGGCATTCTGCGAGCCGATGGCCGCGGCGACCCAGGTGTAGGAGTCGGCGTCCGCGGACAGGGCGGCGACGACCTCGGTGCTGGGAGTGCTCGCGTCGAGCAGGCCACCCATGCCGCCGCCTCCGGTGCCGCCCTGGGTCCCGGTGCCGCCCCGGGTCCCCGTCCCGCCGGGCCCCTGGGGGGAGCCGTTACCGGTGCCGCCCTGACCGGTGGTCGTTCCGCCGCCAGCCTGGGGAGGAGTGCCACCGCGTCCACCACCCATGCCGCCGCCGGGGCCACCGGTCGAGGGACCGGCGGTGACGATCGAGCCGGAGTGGCCCTGCGCGAGGGTGGTGGCGCTGTAGGCCGCAGGCCCGGCGAGGCCGGCGAGGACCGCAGCGGCGGCGATGACGGCGACGGCCCGGCGGTGGACCCGGGCGATGACGAGCAGCAGGAGAGCGGCCGCGAGGCCGACGGCGAGGACCGCGACCCGCAACCAGCCGTACTCGGTGGTGCGGCTGAGCAGGACGAAGCTCCACACGGCCGCGGTCGCGGTCGCCACGGCGAGGGTCACGGAGCCGATGGACTCCTCCCTTCGCTCCCAGGCCTCGGCGGCACCGGCGCCGACGAGGACCGCCACAGCCGGGGCGAGGGCGACGGTGTAGTAGTCGTGGAAGATGCCGGCCATGAAGGAGAAGGTGAGCATCGTGACGACGACCCAGCCGCCCCAGACGAGGTAGGCGGCGCGTCGCTGGTCGGTGCGCGGGGCGCGGCCGCGCAGCCACAGCCCGACGGCGAGCAGGACGAGCGCGGTCGGGATGAGCCACGAGATCTGGCCGCCGGAGCCGCTGCCGAACATCCGGAAGATGCCGGTCTCACCCCAGCCGTTGCCGCCGCCGACGGACCCGGTCTCGTTGCCGTTGATCCGGCCGAGACCGTTGTATCCGAAGGTCAGCTCGAGGAAGGAGTCGGTCTGGCTGCCGCCGATGTAGGGCCGCATGCTCGCCGGGACGAGCTCGACGATGGCCACCCACCAGCCGGCACCGACGAGCATCGTGCCGATGCCGACGAGGGAGCCGATGATCCGTCGACGCAGCGTGGTGTCCGCGGCGACGAGGAAGGCGATGCCGAGGAAGGGCACGACGAGCAGGACCTGGAGGGTCTTGGTGAGGAAACCGAAGCCGATGAGCGCACCCACGAGGGCGAACCAGCGGATCGAGCCGCGCTCGATCGCGCGCATCGTCGCCCAAGCGGCGGCCGTCATGAGCAGCACGAGGAGCGCGTCGGGGTTGTTGAAGCGAAACATCAGGACCGCGACCGGGGTGAGCGCGAGGACCGCGCCGGCGAGCAGGCCGGCGCCGGCGCCCCAGTAGCGCTTGACGCTCGCGTGGACGAAGCCGACGCTCGCCACACCCATGAGCACCTGGGGCGCGAGGATCGCGAAGGAGTTGAGCCCGAACAGGCGCACGGACAGGGCCATGACCCACAGGGACGCCGGCGGCTTGTCGACGGTGATCGACCCGGCCGCGTCCGACGCGCCGTAGAAGAAGGCACTCCAACTCTGTGAGCCCGCCTGCACGGCGGCGGAGTAGAAGGCATTGGCCCAGCCGCTCGCCGTGAGGTTCCAGAAGTAGGCGGCGGCCGTGACGAGGAGGAGGGCGAGGAGCGCGGGGCGGGCCCATCGCGGGTCGGCCTCCAGGCCGCGCCACAGCCGAGCAAGACGCGAAGGGGGTGAAGGCAGGCTGCGTGGTGTGGCGGCCGCCGTGGAGGGGGGCGGTGAGAGGGTCATGGTGTCCATGCCTCCACGCTCGGGCTGCTGCCTGTGCCCACGCTGTGGTCACCCGTTGGTCGAGGTGTGAGCAGCGCCAGCGAGGAGCCTCGAGACCCAGGTGGCGGATGGGGTCGAGGCTGCTTCGTCGCTCCTCAACCACCGAATCTGAGCCCCCTCACCCCACAGGCAGGGCGAGGCTGAAGACGGTCCGCCCGGGCACCGACTCGACCGTCACCTCGCCGCCGTGCGCGCGGGTGACGGCGGAGACGATCGACAGGCCGAGGCCGGTGCTGCCGGAGGCGCGCTGGCGCGACCCGTCACCTCGGGTGAAGCGCTCGAAGACGTTGGGCAGCAAGGCGTCTGGGATGCCGGGCCCGTTGTCCTGGACCTGCAGGAGGGCGCGTCCACTCCCTTCGTCCAGGCGAAGGGAGGTCCGTACCGTCGTCCCGAGCGGGGTGTGGTTGCGTGCGTTGGCGAGCAGGTTGGCGAGGACCTGGTGCAGTCGCGCGCGGTCGCCGATGACCTCGACGGGCTCGGGGGGCAGGTCGAGCTCCCACCGGTGGTGGGGGGAGGCGGCGCGCGCGTCGCCGGTGACGTCGATGGCGAGCATCGTGAGGTCGACGGGTTCGCGCTCGAGGGGGCGCCCGGTGTCGAGGCGCGCGAGGAGCAGCAGGTCCTCGACGAGGTCCTGCATGCGCAGCGCCTCGGACTCGACCCGGGTCAGGGCGTGGGTGACGCCGGCGGGCACCGGCTCGGTCTCGCGGCGGGTCAGCTCGGCGTAGCCGCGGATCGAGGCGAGGGGGGTGCGCAGCTCGTGGCTGGCGTCGGCGACGAACTGCCGCACGCGGGTCTCGGACTCCTGCCGGGCGCGCAGCGCGCCGTCGACCTTGTCGAGCATGCTGTTGAGGGCCAGCCCCACCTGTCCGACCTCGGTGGCCGGGTCGACGTCGGGGACGCGCTCGGCGAGGGAGACGTCGCCGGAGGCGAGCTCGAGCTCGGAGACGCGGCGGGCGGTGCCGGCGACGCGCTCGAGGGGTTGGAGGTTGCGCCGCACGAGGTAGGTCCCGCCGGCCCAGACGCCGACCAGCCCGACGAGGCTCGAGCCGGCGACGATGAGGACGATGGCGCCGACGGTGCGACCGATGGGGTCGACGGGGACCCCGGTGATCGCGGTCCACCCGTCGGCCGTGCGCACGGAGACGAGCCGGTAGGTGCCGATGTCGTCGCCGAGGTCGACGGTCCGCGGACGGCTGCTCAGGCCGGCGGCGTTGAGCTCGGCGACCTGCGCCTCGTCGAGGGTGTCGTTGCGGCCCGCGGTGTTGACCGCGTAGTTGAGGTCGTTGCCGCGCTCGTCGACGGCGACCTCGCCGTCGCGCAGCACGAGGTGGAGCACGGCGTTGCCGCTGCCGGCGGGAGGCCCGCCGCGCAGCCCGGAGCCGGGCCCGGGCGGCTGGGTCCCGTCGATCGCGCCGACGAACCGCTCGGAGGCGCTCATCAGGTCGTCGTCGACCTGCTGGGTGAGGTACTGCCGCGCGGCGAGGCTCGTCAGGGTTCCCATGACGACGGTGACGGCGAGGAAGAGCAGGACGACCGACGCCACGAGCTTGGCCCGCAGCGTCCAGGTCGACGGACGGCGGAGGGAGGTCACTTCGCCGGCTTGAGGACGTAGCCGGCGCCGCGCATCGTGTGGATCATCGGGTCGCGCCCGGCGTCGATCTTCTTGCGGAGGTAGGAGACGTAGAGCTCGACGACGTTGGCCTGCCCGCCGAAGTCGTAGTTCCACACCCGGTCGAGGATCTGCGCCTTGGACAGCACCCGCTTGGGGTTGCGCATGAGGTAGCGCAGCAGCTCGAACTCCGTGGCGGTCAGCGAGATCTCGTCGCCCCCGCGGATGACCTCGTGGCTGTCCTCGTCGAGGGTGAGGTCGCCGACGACGAGGAGCGAGGTGGACTCGGTCGCGACGACGGCGGTGCGTCGCAGCAGCGCCCGCACCCGGGCGACGACCTCCTCGAGGCTGAAGGGCTTGGTGACGTAGTCGTCGCCGCCGGCCGTGAGGCCCGCGACCCGGTCCTCGACCGCGTCGCGGGCGGTGAGGAAGAGCACCGGGACCTCGGGCTCGTCCGCACGCATCCGGCGCAGGATCTCGAGCCCGCCGATGTCGGGGAGCATCATGTCGAGCACCACCGCGTCGGGGGAGAACTCCCGCGCCGTGCGGACGGCCTCGGTGCCGGTCGCGGCCGTCCGCACGTCCCACCCCTCGTAGCGCAGCGCCATGGCGACGAGCTCGGTGAGGTTGGGCTCGTCGTCGACGACGAGCACGCGGACGGGCGAGCCGTCCGCTCGGGTCAGTGGGGAGAGCGTGGTGCGCTGGGCCATGAGGACAGTCAACTCCCCTCGTCCCCCTTCGAACCCATGCGTCGGCTGTGTGTCACCTGTGAAGGATCGGCGGACGGTCCTCGTGGTGCGTAGGTGGGTGACGGCTCGGCCACAGCGCCACCACAGGGAGCGGTCCGAGCGTGGAGCCATGAGCACCTCCCACGACCCAGGAGCACCGATGACCCAGCAGTACCCGACCCAGCCCGACCCCGAGGCGACCGCGCCGCTGCCCAAGACCGCGCCGGCCATCAACCCGCCGCGTTGGCGGGGCCGCAAGACCGCCGTCGCTGCGGCCCTCGCGATCGGCCTGAGCTCGGCCGGTGCCGTCGCCGCGGCCGCGACCGTCGAGCAGGGCAGCACGGGGCGCGAAGGGGGTGGCCCCGGCGGTGGTCAGGGCTTCCCCGGCGGCCAGCAGCAGGGACAGCACGGACAGCAGGGCGGGCAGAACCAGCAGCAGGTCCCCGGTCAGCGGGGTCAGCAGCAGGCTCCCGGCCAGATGGGCCAGCAGGGCACCCTGCCGAACGACCAGCCGAGCGACCCGCAGAGCGCCCAGACCTCCTGACGTCCGTCGATTTCGCCGCGCGGCCGGGAGCAGGTACTCTCTTCACTTGTCGCCGGAGACCGGCGGCGAGCGCCCGTAGCTCAACGGATAGAGCATCTGACTACGGATCAGAAGGTTTGGGGTTCGAATCCCTACGGGCGCGCTCTGTGTTGAGACAGACGGAACAGGCCCTGCCAGCGGTAACGCGGCAGGGCCTGACTCGTTGAGCGACCCTCACGACTTTCGTCAGGGAAGTTAGGCTGCCGGCAGCAGTCCACCCGTGAGAGGTCCGCCCATGCCGTTTCGCTCCGACTGGTCCGACGAGCTGTGCCCGATCCGTCGTTCGCTCGACGTCCTCGGTGACGGGTGGGTCCTGCTCATCATCCGTGACGTCCTGCACGGCCGGGGTCGATTCGACACCCTGCGCGACAACCTCGGCATCTCGGAGGCCGTCCTCAGCCGCCGGCTGCGGGCCATGGTCGAGGCGGGGCTGCTCGAGCGGGTGGACTACGACGACGGCGGCCGGACCCGGCAGGGCTATGCGGCCACCGAGGCCGCCGCCGAGCTGCTACCCGTCCTCCAGCAACTGGCCATCTGGGGAGAGCGGCACACGCCCACGCCCTCCGGTGGTGGTCACATGGCGCTGATCCACGAGGGCTGCGGCCGGAAGACGACGCGGGGCGAGACGTGCAGCCACTGCGGCGAGGCCCTCGTCCCCGAGCAGATGTCGTGGGACAAGCCCTGGCACGGCCGCCGCGACCGTCTCGTCGCTGCCGGCGAGCTGCGGACCGCACGCTGATCTTCCGTCTCCTTCGCATCGGTGTGCACACGTGGTCGTGCTGGTGCATCTGGCGGCGGGAAGGGGCGCCACGGGATGCACCAGCACGACCTGCTGGGCACGCTCAGCGGCGCATCACCTGAAACTCGGTGGTGGCGATGACGCTGCTGCCCGCGTAGGCCGTCGTGCAGTCGGTGTCGTTGTCCGGGTCCCCGTCCTGCTCACCCGCAAACTGCTCACCACCCTGGCACTGGTTGGCGACGACCTCGAGGCGCACGTGCGTCGCGGAGGTCTGCGGGATGTCGAAGGAGCGCATCTTCAGCTCCGGGGCGACCGGCCGGGGGACGTCCCCGGGGAAGGCGTCCTTCGGCGAGGTGTACGTGACGCGGTAGTCGGCGTCCTCCTCGCAGGTGACCTTGCCCTTCGCGTCGCAGGTCAGCACCTTGAACTGGCGCAGGTTCTGGAACCTGTTGCGTGAGACGCCGGACGAGGGCGCGCCGAGTGCGCTCACCTGGACCCGACGGATCTTCTGCCGGCCGCCGGCGAGGTCCACGGTGTACCGCTTCTGCTCCGACGTGGGGTTCGCCGGGGTCGCGCCCGTCGTGTCCTCGTCGCCGTCGACGAGGTTGTCGACGCCGTCACCGTCGCCGGAGATGGTCGCGCCTGCAGCAGTGCTGGCGAGGTTGTCGCGCATCTTGACCGGCAGGTCGCGCCGCTGGTTGTCCTTCGCGGTGAGGGTGACGACCGTCTGCGCCTTGCCCGGTGCGGTCACCGTGTAGGTCCGCTCGCCGGGCACGACCTCGAAGCTCTCGCCCAGGTCGCTCGCCGCGTCGGTGTCGGCCACCGGCCGGGAGCGGGCGGTGTACTCGCCGACGTACACCTTCGCGCCCGCCACCGGGCGGCCGTCCTCGTCGGTGGGGGAGAGCCGCAGGGTCGCGTTCTTCGCGTACGCCGACGCGAAGGAGGGCGTCGGCGCGGTCGTCGACGAGCTGGCAGACGCCGCGTCCCGACCGAGGCCGCGGTCGGCGAAGCCGTTCCACAGCAGGTCCTGGTTGGCCCCGCCGAAACGCAGCAGGTCGGCCGCGAGCATCGCATTGCGGGCGTCGACCATGCTCACCGTGCCGCGTGGCATGAGCAGCCACGCGTCGAAGACGAGTTGCATCCAGCGCCGGTTGCCCGGGCAGGTGTCCACCGCCTTCGCCCCGCTGGCGCAGGCGGCCTGGGTCGCCGCGTCGCCCGACCCGTAGCGATCCATGAAGGAGGCCCGGATGTCGGACTGCGTCGCCGACCAGATCTCGCCGTCCGCGGGGACCTGCGGGCCGGTGAGGTCGTAGCCGACGTTGGAGTAGTTGAGCGGGCTGTCGCTGAAGTTGTAGTTGCGGATGCCGCGGTCGGGGTTCCCGGTGACGTAGCCGCCCATCGGGGTCGCCTGTTTGCTCACCGGGGTGTAGCCCCACTCCTGCAGGTACTCCGTCGCCATGAGGTCGGACCACGACTCGCCCATCGCGCCGGCCTGGAGCCCGGACAGGCCCGCGTCGGGGCCGCCCGCCATCCGGTTGCTGATGGCGTGCCCGTACTCGTGGCCGATGACCGACATGTCGTAGTCACCGTCGACGCAGGGGGCGTAGAAGCTCCCGGCGAGGGGCTGCCAGAGGTACATGTTGCTGTAGCCGCTGATGCCGTCCGGGGGAGTGCCCTGGTTGGCGTTGTTGCGGGAGCCGGACTGCGCACCGGACTGGGAGTAGCCGAGCTCGGGGTCGCCGGCCTTGCCCCCCTTCGTCCCGTTGTCGCGCTGCATGTTCCACGCGGTCTCGGTGAAGCCGAGGTTGTACGACCAGTCGTGCATGCGGTTGTGCATCGCGAAGAGGTTGGTCGTCGCGGCGTCGATGTCGTTGCGCTCAGGGCTGGTGTAGTTGGCCGGGTCGCAGGCCTTCTTCGTCCACTGTGCGGTGAAGGGGAAGACGTAGTCGCGCTCGGGCTTCGAGGTCGCCGGCGTCACGGGTCCACCGGAGCGCCAGCGCTCGCCGGTGTAGGCGTTGTTGCCGTTCGTCGTGCCCGTCGACAGCTTGGTCGCGGGGTCGACGTCCCAGCCGAAGGCGGAGGCGGCGTTGCCGACCGCCTCGTCGCAGCCCGCCGCGGCGGTGAAGCACCAGATCGAGCGGGTGTCGCTGGTCTCCGCGTCGGGGGTGCCGGTGAAGACCGACCACGACGGGTTGTCGCTGTCGAAGTCGACGAGGCTCTCCCGGGCGATGATCGAGCCGTCGGCGGCGTCGACGTAGACCGAGTAGCCCTCGTCGGCACCCACGCGGGTGACGACGTGGTAGGCCGTGCGGGCGGCGCCGCCGGGTACGGGGACCGCGACCTTCTTCACCTGCTGCTGGCCCTGGAGACCGGTGGCCGTGAGGGTCGTCCACGACGAGCTGGCGGAGGCCGACCGGGACGAGACCTTCGCGATGCCGGTCGCCGGGTGGCCGATGTTCTTCGCGGCGTGGCCGAGGGCCTTCTCGGGGGTCATCCCGGCTGCGGCCGGTGCCCGCCGGGCCGTGGACGACGTCGGGGCGAGCGAGGAGTTGACGTAGCGGGCGGTGCCGCCGTCGACCGCGACGACGACGAGGCCGTCTAGCCCGGCGGCCAGGCCGTCGATCTGCTGCCGGAGCATGACGACGTCGCTCGAGCCGATGCGGTTGGTCGCGACGTGCTCCATGTCGGCGATGTCGGCGCTCGTCAGGCCGAAGGTGGAGCGCTCCTTGTCGAGGAAGGCGCGGGCGGCGGCCTCCGGGTCCTTGCCCAAGCCGGCGGAGAGGTCCCCCTTCGCGCTCGTCGGGGTCATCGTCTCGACCGACCCGAAGCGGTTCCAGGTGATCGTGCCGCGGCCCGTCGCGCTGCGGGCGCTGGGGGAGCGGCCGTCGTCGGCGGCCGCCGAGCGCTGGGTGCTCGACGGGGCGGCGCTGCGGGTGGCGCGGGTGTCGAGGTCGGGAAGATGGTCGTGCGGGTCACCGGCGGCCGGCGAGCCCTCGGCGGTGGCGGCGCCCGACGTGGTGGGCGCCGCGGTGGCGGTCACCACGCCCTGCCCGACGAGGGCGACGGACAGGGTGGCGGCCGCGGCTGCGGCGATCGTTCTGGTGTGGCGGTGGCGAGCTCTGGACATGCGTGGTCCTCTCGAAGACGCGCCCGGGTGGGGCGCTTACGCGTGTGACTGGAGTCACAGGGGGTGGCGGTGTCCGGACCATATCGGCGACCGCGGGGCCCCGCATGTCGAAAACGACGAAGAGCGCCACCCCCGTTGGGGGGCAACGCTCTTCGTCGTCAGTCGGGTCGTACCCGCCGGCTCAGGCCTGCGCGTCGAGGTCGGCGGCCACGCGGCGGTGGGCCTCCCAGATCTCCTCGGGCAGACGGTCGAAGGCCTTGAGGTGTGCCTCGCGGAAGCTCATCTCCTGCTGCCAGCGCGGGACGTCGATGTCGAGGATGCGGTCCAGGTCCTCCTGGGGCAGGTCGAGGCCGGTGAGCTCGAGCTCCTCCTGCGTCGGGATGATGCCGACCGGGGTCTGGCGACCGGTGACCTCGCCCGCCTTGAGCTGCATGAGCCACAGCAGCGGACGGAGGTTCTCGCGGTAGCCGGGCCACAGGTAGTGACCGTCCTCCGGGTCCTTCTGGAACCAGTTGACGTGCGCGAAGAGCGGCTTGTCCTTGGCGGCCCCGATGATGTCGAGGTAGTGGCGCGCGTAGTCACCCTCGCCGTAGGCCATGAAGGGCCGGTTGGACATCGGGTCGTAGCGCAGCTGGCCCTCGACGCCCTCGGCCGCGGCGGTGGCCTCGGCGCCCAGCGTCAGGCCGTCGTAGACGCCCTCCGGCAGGGCGGTGATCGCGCGGATCAGCGGCTCGCGGTCACGGGTGCGACCACCGAAGATGATCGCGTCGATCTCGACACCCGCAGCCTCGTCGAAGTCCTCGGCCGCGTTGGGGACATTGGCCAGGGTGGTCGTGAAGCGGCTGTTGGGGTGCGCCCACGGGGAGGTGTCGCCCGGCTCGCGGTCGGCGATCGCCTCGCCCTTCCAGTCGAGCCAGCCGTCGACGTCGGCCGGCGGCTCGGGCGTGCGGCCCTCCCACCAGACCTCTTCGGTCTTCGGGTTGTAGGCGATGTTGGTGAAGATGACCTTGGTGCCCGGGTCCACGGAGTGCAGCGCGGTCGGGTTGGTCGTCTCGTTGGTGTCCTTGGCGACGCCGAAGACGCCGTACTCCGGGTTCATGCCCATGAGCTTGCCGGTGGACTCGTCGACCCACAGCCACGCGATGTCGTCGCCGTAGAAGTCGACCTGGTAGCGGTCGCCGAGGGCGTCCGGCGGCAGCATCATCGCGAGGTTGGTCTTGCCCGAGGCGCTCGGGAAGCCACCGGTGATGTGGTATCGCCTGCCGGTCTCCTTGTCGGTGATGCCGATGAGCATGTACTGCTCGGCGAGGAACTTCTTCGTGGCCCAGCCGTCGTAGGCGCCCTGGCGCAGGCCGTGGGCGATCTTGCCGAGCAGCGCGTTGCCGCCGTAGGACGAGCCGAAGTGCAGGATCATCCGCTCGTCGGCGACGGTGACGAAGTAGCGCTTGTCGTCCGGCGTGCCCTGGCCGAGGTTCTCGAGGTCACCCGTGACGTGGACGGCGCGGACGAAGTCGTCCTGGACCGGCAGGTCGTTGACGTGCTCGACGCCGACCCGGGACATGCGGATCATGTGCAGCACGACGGGGCGCGAGTCGGTGAGCTCGACGCCGGTGGCCCACTGGGCCAGCTCGTTGCCCTTGGGCGACATCAGGTAGGGCAGGACGTACATCGTCTTGCCCTGGGACTGACCGCGCATGAGCTCGGTCAGCTTCTCCTTCATCTCCGCAGCGGGACGCCAGTTGTTGTAGACACCCTTGTCCTTCTCGTCGTTCGTCGCGACGATCGTGCGCTCCTCGGAGCGCGCGGTGTCCTTGGAGTACGAGCGCGAGTAGTAGCGGCCCTCGCCCGCGGGCTGCAGCTCGCCGGCCTCGAGGGCCTCTGCGATGAGACGGTCGTCGTCCTGAGCGCCCACCACCTCAATCCGGTCGGGCTGGGTGATCTCGGCCCAGTGCTTCACGTACTCGCGGACGGCCTCGTTGGTGAGACCTGACGCGTCAAGTGCGGCGTCGACGTCGACCATGCTGTGTTTCCCTCTCACGTGCTGGGTGTGCGGGCGGTCCCTCGCAGGTTCTCCCGGTTGCGGGCAGGTTACCGCCCCGTTGCGGGGGATGACATGGCGGCAGGTCCGGGGCAGGCGTGATCTGACGCACGCGCCGGACGGCGGGGCCGCTCGGCGGCCGCCGGGCCGGCTGTGCGGCAGGTCACCGGGCCCCGAAGTGACTCACCGGTTTACCGATACGCGGTGTAGCAGGTACTGTCGGTATCGAACACTTTCCGTTCCATTCAGCAACGTCGCGAAGGGGTAGTCCCACATGGCTTCCAGCGAATCGATGTCCTTGGCCGACAAGGGCCAGCGACTTGGCCTGCGGCTCATCGCCAAGGCGGGCGGGCTGCCCGGCCTGAAGGACAAGGAGGTGCGCTCCAAGGTCGAGCGGTACCTCTACAAGGGGGCCGTGACCGGCTTCAAGGCGCAGACCGCAGCCGGTCGCGCCTTCGCCAAGAAGAAGGGCTCGGGCGACCCGACCCGCGCCGCGACGGCCAAGCCGAAGCAGCTCTTCGACCTCACGCCCTCCGAGGACCAGCAGATGATCCAGGGCGTCGCGCGCGAGCTCGCCGACGAGGTCATCCGCCCCGCGGCCGCACCCGCCGACGCCGAGCGCGCCGTGCCCGACGAGGTCCGCAGCGCGGCCGCCGACATGGGTCTGCACCTCGTCGGCGTGCCAGCCGAGCTCGAGGGCATCGCCGAGGAGCGCTCCGCGGTGACGGCCGCCATCGTCCTCGAGGAGCTCGCCCGTGGTGACCTGGGCATCGCGACCTCGATCATGGCCCCCGCCGCCGTGGCCACCGCGATCGCCGCCTACGGCGACGCCGACCAGCAGGCCACCTACCTCCCGGAGTTCACCGGGGAGAAGCCTCCCGTCGCCGCCCTGGCGCTGCACGAGCCGCAGCCGCTCTTCGACCCCTTCGCTCTGCGGACCACGGGCAAGGTCGAGGGCGACGAGATCGTGCTCGACGGTGTCAAGGCGATCGTCCCCGGCGCCGAGAGCGCCGACCTCTTCGTCGTGTCGGCGGCCGTCGACGGCGTGGCCCGGCTCGTCATCGTCAAGCCCGGCACCGAGGGGCTCAAGGTCGAGGACGACCCGGCCATGGGTCTGCGCGCGGCCAAGACCGCCCGCCTGCACCTCGAGGGCGTCCGCGTGGCCAAGGGCGACCTGCTCGGCACCGCCGAGGACCACGCCGACGCCGTGCGTCGCGCCCGCCTCGCCTGGGCGGCTGCCGCCGTCGGCACCTCGCAGGCCGTGCTCGACCACGTGAGCGAGTACGTCAAGGAGCGCAAGGCCTTCGGCGAGCCGATCGGCTACCGCCAGGCCGTCGCCTTCACCGTCTCCGACATCGCCATCGAGCTCGCCGGTCTGCGGCTCGTCGTGTGGAAGGCCGCCGCCCGCCTCGACCGTGGTGAGGACGCCTCCGCCGAGATCGCCCAGGCCCGCAGCCTCGTGAGCCGGCACGCGACCTGGATCGGCTCGAGCGGTGTGCAGCTGCTCGGCGGCCACGGCTTCGTCAAGGAGTTCGACAACGAGCGCTGGTACCGCGACCTGCGGGGCGCCGGAGTCCTCGAGGGCACGCTGCTCGTCTGAGCGCGGCCCCCTTCCCTCACACAGACCTGACACGAAGGACACGATCATGATCGACCTCGAGGTTCCGAAGAAGTTCCGACCCCTCATCTCCCAGGCGCGTGGCATGGCCGAGGAGGTCTTCTGGCCCATCTCGCGCAAGTACGACGTCGCCGAGCACGAGTACCCCGCCGAGCTGGACCTCGTCTCCGCCGTCATCGACGGCATGTCCGACGGTGGTGCCGGCCAGGGCGCGGGCGCGTCCTCCTCGACCCGCGCCAAGGACGACGGCGCGGAGGAGGGTGACGTCGCGGCCGTCGGCTCCGGCCGCAGCTCGAAGAAGGGCGCGAAGGAGAACAAGAACGGCTCCAACCTCTCCTCGGTGCTCTCGATCCTCGAGACCTGCCGTGGTGACGTCGGCCTGACCCTGTCCATCCCGCGCCAGGGCCTGGGCAATGCGGCGATCGCCGCCGTCGCCAACGACGAGCAGAAGGCGCGCTACGCCGGCAAGTGGGCCGCCATGGCCATCACCGAGCCCGACGTCGGCTCCGACTCCGGCGCCATCCGCACGACGGCGGTCAAGGACGGGGACGAGTACGTCCTCAACGGCGAAAAGATCTTCGTCACCTCGGGTGAGCGTGCCGAGCTCGTCGTCGTCTGGGCGACCCTCGACCGCAGCCTCGGCAAGACGGCCATCAAGTCCTTCGTCGTCCGTCGTGACAACCCCGGACTGCAGCTGGTGCGCCTGGAGCACAAGCTCGGTATCCGCGCGTCGGACACCGCGGCCTTCGTCCTCGACAACTGCCGCGTGCCCGCCGAGGACCTCCTGGGCGACCCGGAGATCAAGATCGAGGGTGGCTTCGGTGGGGCCATGCAGACCTTCGACAACACGCGTCCGCTCGTCGCGTCGATGGCCCTCGGCCTGACCCGTGCGTCGCTCGACAAGACCACGGAGCTGCTCAAGGAGGCCGGCATCGAGGTCGACTGGGACCGGCCGGCCAACGTGCAGTCCGCGGCCGCCGCCAAGCTCATCGAGATGGAGGCCGACTACCAGAGCGCCTACCTGCTCACCCTGCGGGCGGCGTGGATGGCCGACAACGGCAAGCCCAACTCGATGGAGGCCTCGATGGCCAAGGCGAAGGCCGGGCGCACCTGTGTCAACGTCTCGCTCGCCTGCGTCGAGCTCGCCGGCGCCACCGGCTACGCCGAGACCCACCTGCTCGAGAAGTGGGCCCGCGACTCCAAAATCCTCGACATCTTCGAGGGCACGCAGCAGATCCAGCTGCTCGTCGTCGCCCGCCGCATCCTCGGCTACTCGAGCAAGGAGCTCAAGTAATCGCATCTACCTAGGCAGATGACACCAAACGTGCGCATCTCCCCAGGGAAATGCGCCGTCGGGTGGGGATTTCCCTAGGGAGATGCGGCGGGGCGGATGCCCCGGAGCGCCCCGACCGGCGGTCTCGCGCCCCCTTCGTCCATCGGACGGAGGGGGCGCGACGCATATCATCGGTGCGTGGTCGTCATCGCGGTGTGCAGCCTCAAGGGGGGCGTGGGCAAGACCTCCGTGACCCTGGGTCTGGTCTCCGCCGCGCGACAGGCGGGACTGCGCACGCTCGTCGTCGACCTCGACCCCCAGGGCGACTCGACCGCCGGGCTCGACGTGGACGGTGACGTGACGTCGACGAGCGCCACCATCATCGACGACCCGCGTCGTCGCCACCTGCGGGCGGCGACCCTGCGCAGCCACTGGAGCGAAGGGAGTGCCGCCCCGGTCGACGTCGTCGTCGGCGGCGCAGAGCTCGCCCGGCTCGACCGCACCGACCTGTCCACCCGAGCGCTCACCTCCCTTCGCACGGTGCTCGACAAGGTCGACGGCGCCTACGACCTCGTCGTCGTCGACTGCCCGCCCTCCCTCGGCGGGCTCACCCGGATCGGCCTCGCCGCGGCCCATCGAGCGCTCGTCGTCACCGAGCCCGGGGTCTTCGCGATCGCTGCGGCCGACCGTGCCCTGAAGGCGGTCCACGAGGTGCGCAGCTCGCTCAACCCCCGGCTGCAGCCGCTCGGCATCGTCGTCAACCGGCTGCGGGCCAACATCGGCGAGCACCGGTACCGGGTCGAGGAGCTCGCCTCCCTCTTCGGGCCGCTCGTGCTCACCCAGCGGATCCCCGAGCGCACTTCGGTGCAGCGCGCCCAGGGGGCCTTCGTGCCGATCCACGACCTGCGCAACCCCGGTGCGCGGGAGGTCGCGGGGCTCTTCGACGGCCTCCTCGCCCACGCGCTGCGCGCCACGCGGCGACGTTGGCAAACCTGACGATGTCCTGACGTTGTGTTCGAACAGCCCACGTGAGCCCGGTCATAGGTTGACGGAGGGCGGCTGACCGCCGCCGACATCCACCGGGAGGAAACTCATGCGACACCAGCGCATGGCCGCGGTCCTCGGAGCGTTCGCGCTCGGGGCAACCGGGCTCACCGCCACTGCAGCACCGACCGCCGACGCAGGGACGAGCGCGTCGACGACCTCGACCACCGGGCCGGAGACGAGCTACGTCGTCCTGGCCGACCGCGGAGGCAGCGCGTCCGATCTCGCCGACCGCCTCAAGGCGAAGGGGGCCAAGATCGTCTCCGTCAACGACAAGATCGGCATGGTGACGGTCACCTCCACCGACACCGGCTTCGCCGCGAAGACGCGCACGATGGACGGCGTCTACGGCGCCGCGGAGGAGGGCATCGTCGGCCGCTCCCCACAGCGGTTGTCCCAGGGCAAGCTCGACAAGAACAAGCGCATCGAGCGTCCCCCGACGCCGGCGGCGAGCCAGGCCAAGGCAGCCTCTGTGGGCAAGGGCAAGGGCCAGGGCGCGAAGGGAGCCGACCCGCTCGACGACAAGCTGTGGGGCCTGGACATGATCAACACGGCTGCCGCGCACCAGGTCGAGTCGGGCGACAAGCGGGTCAAGGTCGGCGTCATCGACACCGGTGTCGACGCGAGCCACCCGGACATCGCCCCCAACTTCGACCGCAAGCTCTCGCGCAACTTCACCTACGACATCCCGGCGATCGACGGGCCCTGCGAGGTCGAGTCCTGTGTCGACCCGGCGGACGTCGACAACGGCGGCCACGGTACGCACGTCGCGGGCACCATCGCGGCGTCCAAGAACGGCATCGGCGTCTCCGGCGTCGCTCCGGACGTCTCGATCGTCAACGTGCGCGCCGGCCAGGACTCGGGCTACTTCTTCGTCGGCCCGACGGTCAACGCCCTGACCTACTCGGCCGACGCCGGCCTCGACGTGGTCAACATGAGCTTCTACGTCGACCCGTGGGCGTACTACTGCCAGGGCGGCGCCCCCGAGGACAGCCCGGAGGAGGCGGCCGAGCAGGACATGACCATCGAGTCGATGTCCCGTGCGCTGCGCTACGCGCACAGCAAGGACGTCACCCTCGTGGGTGCTCTCGGCAACGCCTCGACGGACCTGTCGAACCCCGGCACCGACTCGAGCAGCCCCAACTTCCCCGAGGGCAACGAGCACGAGCGCACCATCGACAACGCCCGGTGCCGTGACCTGCCGGTCGAGGGGCCCGAGGTGATCGGGGTCTCCTCCGTGGGCCCGACCGAGCGCAAGTCGTACTTCTCCAACTACACCAAGGACCTGCAGTCGGACGAGATCGAGGTGAGCGCCCCCGGCGGTGACTCGCGCGAGTACCACGGCACCCCCGACTACCGCAGCCCGGCCAACCTCATCCTCTCGTCGGTCCCGGAAAACGTCGTCAAGTCCGAGGGCTCGGTCGACGAGGACGGCAACGTCGTGCCCGAGGCCGAGGGCTCGGTCTTCAAGGACTGCGGCAAGGTCAAGGGCAAGCAGGTCTGCGGCTACTACGAGTACTACCAGGGCACCTCGATGGCGTCGCCGCACGCGGCCGGTGTCTCGGCCCTGATCGTCAGCCGGTACGGCACGAAGCAGGGGCGCTCGGGCTTCGGTCTCGACGCCGACACCACGCGGTCGGTCCTGCTGCGGTCGGCCCGTGACAAGGCCTGCCCCGAGCCGCGGACGCAGACCTACCCGGGTCTGCCCTCGGACTACGACGCCGAGTGCGTGGGGAGCGAGCGCTTCAACGGCTTCTACGGCGAGGGCATCATCGACGCCCAGGCCGCGGTGGCCAAGAAGAAGCCCTGACGCCACCGCGGCACGAAGGCGTCGTCCTGAGGTGCGACGCAGGAGCCTCGAAGGGGGGCCGGTCACCCCGAGGTGACCGGCCCCCCTTCGTCATGGCGCGAGGACCTCGTGGGCCTCGACCATCGCCGGGCCGTACCAGGTGAGCAAGCGACCGCTGACGAGCCGGGTCGGCACGCGGGTGAAGGCCTCGGGTCCGTCATCGGCGGTGAAGACATAGGGCTCATCGGGTAGGAGGACGAGGTCGGTGCCGGGGTGGTCGAGGTCGGCGAGGTCGACGTGCGGGTATCGGTCGCTCGGGTCGGCGTCTGGGCCGGCGAGGGCATTGGTCCAGCCGAGCCGGGCCAGCAGGTCGGTCGTGTAGGTGCGCGGGCCGACGGCCATCCACGGGTCGCGCCAGATGGGCACGACCACAGTGCCGCGCGTCGCCGGCGCCGGTGTGCCCCAGAGCTGCTCGGCCCGCTCGAGCCAGTCAGGGACCGGCTGCTGCAGGCCCTCGACCCACACCCGGCGCATCGAGGTCAGCGCCGACGGCATGTCCTCGATGTCGGTGACCCAGACGGCGGTGCCGCGCTGGCGCAGGCGGCGCACGTCGAGCTCGCGGTTTTCTTCCTTGTTGGCCACGACGAGGTCGGGGGCGAGATCGGCGATCGCCGCGAGGTGGGGGTTCTTCGTCCCGCGCACCCGGGCCACGTCGAGGTCGGCCGGGTGGGTGCACCAGTCGGTGGCCCCGACGAGCAGCTGCGGGCAGCTCGTCGCGATCGCCTCGGTGAGGCTGGGGACGAGCGAGACGACCCGCGCCGGAGGGCGGGGCAGCTCGACGGCGGCGTCGAGGTCGTCGCGGGACATCAGCGCACCGCCAGGGCGAGCAGCTCGGTCAGGCCCATGCCCGTGATCGCGACGGCCAGGACGAAGGGAGCCCGCCCGTCGCGCCGCCGGGAGGGCTCCGCGGGGGTTGCCGCGTAGCGGGTCCGGCCGAGGGCGAAGGCCGCCCCCGCCAGCGCGAGCGTGGCGACCATGATGAGCAGGGCAGCCGGGCCGAGCTCGCCCCCGGTGTGGCGGGCGATGATCGCCGCCCCGGTCGCGGTCGCGAGCGAGGTCCGCTGCCACGACAGGGCGGTGCGCTCCGGTTGTGCCCCTCGAGGTGCGGCGGCGGCGAGCTCGCTCACCTCGAGGTCCCGACGACCACGGCCAGGGCCGCTGCCGCAACGAGGACCAGGCCGGTGACGATCGCGGCCGACACCCCGAGCGAAGGGAGTGGCTCGCCCCGTCGCATCGCCCGCTCGGCCATGGCCCACCGGGCGAAGGCCAGGAGCGGGCACAGCGCCCCGAGGGTGAGGAGCATGGCGGCGAGGGCGCGGGTCATCGGGTCGGGGACCCCGATGTCGACGACGTCGACGGCGACCCCCGCTGCGAGCAGCGCGAGGGTGGTCCGCAGCCACGCGAGCAGGGTGCGCTCGTTGGCGAGGCTGAACCGGTAGTCCGGCTCCTCCCCTTCGCCGTACACGTACGCGGGCCAGCGCTCGGAGGTCACGCTCGCAGGGTACCGACGTGCGCATCTCCCTAGGGAGATGACGCCGGGTGGGCGCATCTCCCTAGGGAAATGCGCCCACCCGGTGGTCACGACTCAGACATTGCGGCGGTACTGGCCGCCGACCTCGAAGAAGGCGTCAGTCACCTGCTGGAGGCTGCACACGCGGGCGGCGTCCATGAGCACCTCGAAGACGTTGGCATCGGTCGTCGCCGCCTCCTTGAGCCGGGCGATGGCGGCCTCGGCGTCCTCGCGGTGGGTCTCCTGGTAGGCACGCACGCGCTCCAGCTGGGAGACCTTCTCGTCCTCGGTGGCGCGGGCCAGCTCGATCTCGTCGGGCTCTCCCTTCGCTCCGTCCTCCCGCAGGAAGGTGTTGACGCCGACGATCGGCAGGGACCCGTCGTGCTTGCGGTGCTCGTAGATCAGCGACTCGTCCTGGATCCGGCCGCGCTGGTAGCCGGTCTCCATCGCGCCGAGGACCCCGCCGCGGTCGTTGATCCGGTCGAACTCGGTGAGCACGGCCTCCTCGACGAGGTCGGTGAGCTCGTCGATGACGAAGGAGCCCTGGAGCGGGTTCTCGTTCATCGACAGGCCCCACTCGCGGCTGATGATCAGCTGGATCGCCAGGGCCCGGCGCACCGACTCTGTCGACGGGGTCGTCACTGCCTCGTCGTAGGCATTGGTGTGCAGGCTGTTGGCGTTGTCGTAGAGGGCGTTGAGCGCCTGCAGCGTCGTGCGGATGTCGTTGAAGTCCATCTCCTGCGCGTGCAGCGACCGGCCGCTCGTCTGGATGTGGTATTTCAGCTTCTGGCTGCGGTCGTTGGCGCCGTACTTCTCCTTCATGGCGACGGCCCAGATGCGGCGGGCGACGCGACCGAGCACGGAGTACTCCGGGTCCATGCCGGAGGAGAAGAAGAAGGACAGGTTGGGCGCGAAGTCGTTGATGTCCATGCCCCGCGCGAGGTAGGCCTCGACGTAGGTGAAGCCATTGGCCAGGGTGAAGGCGAGCTGGCTGATGGGGTTCGCCCCGGCCTCGGCGATGTGGTAGCCGGAGATGCTCACCGAGTAGAAGTTGCGCACCCCCTGCTCGATGAACCACTCCTGGATGTCGGCCATCATCCGCAGGCTGAACTCGGTGGAGAAGAGGCAGGTGTTTTGCCCCTGGTCCTCCTTGAGGATGTCGGCCTGGACGGTGCCGCGGACGTTGTGCAGGGCGTGCGCCCGCAGCTCCTCCGCCTCGGTGACGGAGGGCTCGCGCCCCTCCCGCTCGCGGAAGGCGTCGAGCTGCTGGTCGATGGCGGTGTTGAGGAAGAAGGCGAGCACGGTCGGAGCAGGCCCGTTGATCGTCATCGACACGCTCGTCGTGGGGGAGACGAGGTCGAAGCCGGAGTAGAGCTCCTTCATGTCGTCGAGCGTCGCGACGGACACGCCGGAGGTGCCGACCTTGCCGTAGATGTCGGGGCGCTCGCCGGGGTCGCGACCGTAGAGCGTCACCGAGTCGAAGGCCGTCGACAGGCGGGTGGCCGGCTGCCCCTGGGAGAGCAGCTTGAAGCGGCGGTTGGTGCGGAAGGGGTCGCCCTCCCCGGCGAACATGCGTGCCGGGTCCTCGTTGTCCCGCTTGAAGGGGAATACGCCGGCGGTGTACGGGAAGAAGCCGGGCAGGTTTTCCGACCGCCAGAAGGTGACGAGGTCACCGTGGTCGGTGTGCTTGGGCAGGGCGACGCGCGGGATCTTGTTGCCCGACAGCGACTCCTTGGTCAGCTTGGTGTGCAGCTCCTTGCCGCGGATCGTCACGACCTGCTCGTCGCCGGAGTAGGACTCGACGACCGAGGGCCAGCGCTCGATCTGCTCGGCGACCTCGGTGGGCAGCTCCTGGCGCGCGGCGTCGAGGAGCTCGTCGACGCCGTGGCCGTCCTTGCCCGCGGCGGTCAGCTCGTCGTCGACGGCGGCCAGGCGCTGCACCCGGCGGGCGCTGGCGGCGAGCGCCCGGGTGCGCTCGTGGTAGCCGCGGACCGTCTCGGTGATCTCGGCGAGGTAGCGCACCCGCGTCGCGGGGGCGACCTGGCCGAAGCGGGTCGAGTGCTTGGTGTCGACCGGGGCGAGCTGTCCCTCGTCGACGGGCAGTCCCTTGTCGGCGAGCAGGTCGCGCAGGTGCTGGTAGAGCCCGGTGACACCGTCGTCGTTGAAGGTCGCCGCCGAGGTGCCGAAGACCGGCATGTCCTCGGGGCGCTGGCCGAAGGCCTCACGGTTGCGGACGAGCTGGCGGCCGACGTCGCGCAGTGCGTCGGCGGCGCCGTGGCGCTCGAACTTGTTGATCGCGACGACCTCGGCGAAGTCGAGCATGTCGATCTTTTCCAGCTGGCTGGCGGCGCCGAACTCAGGCGTCATCACGTACATCGGCACGTCGACGAAGGGGACGATGGCGGCATCGCCCTGCCCGATGCCGGGCGTCTCGACGATGACGAGGTCGAAGCCCGCGGCCTTGGTCAGGTCGATGACCGTCGAGAGGGCCTCGGGGACCTCGCGGTCACCGCGGGTCGCCAGGGACCGGAAGAAGACGGGGGAGGAGCCGAAGGTGCTCTCGCCGAGGGAGTTCATCCGGATGCGGTCACCGAGCAGGGCGCCGCCCCCCTTCCGGCGGGTGGGGTCGACGGCGATGACCGCGATGCGCAGCTTGTCCTGCTGGTCGACGCGGAAACGGCGCACGAGCTCGTCGGTGAGCGAGGACTTGCCCGAGCCGCCGGTGCCGGTCAGGCCGAGGACGGGGGCGTGGGAGCGCTCGGCCGCTTCGCGGACGCCGGTGAGGAAGGCCTCGTCGAGGTGACCGAGCTCGGCGCCGGAGATGGCGCGCGCCAGGGCGGCGCGCTCGCCGGCGAGCACCGGCTCGAGCGCGACCGGGCCGCCCTCCCACACGTCCGTGTCGCAGTCGGCGATGAGCGTGTTGATCATGCCGGGCAGGCCCAGTCGCTGGCCGTCCTCGGGGGAAAAGATCGTCACACCGGCCTCGCGCAGGCGCGCGATCTCCTCCGGGACGATGACGCCGCCGCCGCCGCCGAAGACCTTGACGTGGCCGGCGCCCTGCTCGCGCAGCAGCTGGGTGAGGTACTCGAAGTACTCGACGTGCCCGCCCTGGTAGGACGAGACGGCGACGCCCTGGACGTCCTCGTCGATCGCCGCGTCGACGACCTCCTGGACGGAGCGGTTGTGCCCGAGGTGGATCACCTCGGCGCCCTGGCTCTGCATGATCCGCCGCATGATGTTGATCGAGGCGTCGTGGCCGTCGAAGAGGGCGGAGGCGGTGACGAACCGGACCGGGTGGGTCGGGGTGTGCAGCTCGGGCGTGGACATGTCCTACCTCGTCGTCGAAGTGCGGGTCACCTCAGATGCTAGGACATCCAAGTATTATTGGGAAACCATGCCCGCTCCCGCTCTCCCCCGCTCCCTGAGGAGGCCGCCCCGGCCCCCCGCTCCCTGAGGAGGCCGCCTGCGGCCGTCTCGAAGGGAGTCTCAGTCCACGTCATCCCCGTGCGCGGCGCGAAGGGAGGACAGCAGCGCCGTCGCCTGCCGCACCTCTGCTTCCGTCAGGCCGGGGGAGGTGAAGACCTGCTCGTTGAGGTCGTGGGTGGCGGACTCGACGAGCTGCGCCCCCTTCGTCGTCAGGGAGGCGAGGACGACGCGACCGTCGTCGGGGCTCTGCCGTCGCTCGACCAGGCCCTGCTTCTCGAGGCGGGCGACGGCGCTCGTCACGCTCGTCGCGTGGACCTGGAGCAGCGATCCGAGGCGGCTCATCGGCATCTCGCGACGCCGGCTGAAGGCGAGCAGCCGCAGGATCTCGAAGCGGGCGAAGGTTAGGTCGTGCGGCCGCAGGACCGACTCGACCCGCTCGTGCACGAGCTGCTGGGCGCGGACCACGGAAGTCATCAGGGCCATGCCGTCGGCGGCGTTGCCCCAGCCGTGGGCCACCCACTGGTCGTGGGCGGCGGAGATGGGGTCGCGGTCGGTCATGGGGCTCGATCCTAGGCCCGCCCACGCCGGGTGAGGGTGCCCTTTCGTGGACTCATTCCAGACGACATGGAAGGGTAGGCAGGGCAAGCACATCCGTTACGCATCGGAGGCTCCATGTACACCCTTCCTGACCTTCCCTACGACTACGGCGCCCTCGAGCCGGCCATGAGCGGCGAGATCCTCGAGCTGCACCACGACAAGCACCACGCGACCTACGTCAAGGGCGCCAACGACACCACGGAGAAGATCGCCGAGGCGCGCGACAAGGGTGACCTCTCCGGCATCGTCGGCCTCGAGAAGACGCTGGCCTTCAACGTCTCCGGTCACGTGCTGCACTCGATCTTCTGGGAGAACCTCTCCCCGGACGGTGGCGACAAGCCCGACGGCGCCCTCGGCACCGCGATCGACGAGCACTTCGGCTCCTTCGACAAGTTCCGCGCGCAGCTGACCGCCGCGACGCAGACGACGCAGGGTTCCGGCTGGGGTGTCCTCGCGTGGGAGCCGATCGGCAAGCGGCTGCTCGTCACGCAGGTCTACGACCACCACGGCAACGTCGCTGCCGGTATGACGCCGCTCCTGGCCTTCGATGCCTGGGAGCACGCGTACTACCTGCAGTACAAGAACGTGAAGCCGGACTACATCGAGAAGCTCTGGGACATCGTCAACTGGAACGACGTCTCCGCGCGCCTCGAGGCCGCCACGAAGGCCTGACCGCCTCCGCTGGTCGGCTGTGCCGGCCCCGTGCCCGGGTCCCTGTGGGGGCCCGGGCACAGCCGTGCCCGCTGACATTTCCCTAGGGAGATGCGCAAGGAGGGCCGTATTTCCCTAGGGAGATGCGCAAGGAGGGGGGCGTCAGGCGGTGAGCGTCCAGCCGAGCGAGACGAGCAGCAGGCCGAGGGCGAGGTTGAGCCCGAGGTCGGCGACGGCGTGCCGGGTCCGGCCGGAGCGAAGGGCGGTCGCCACCTCGACCGCGTGCGTCGCGAAGGTCGTGTACGCCCCGCAGAAGCCGATGCCGACGCAGGGGAGCAGCCATCCCGGTGCCGCGCCGGACGCGTGGCCGGCGACGAGGCCGAGGAGCAGGGACCCGGTGGCGTTGACGGCCAGCACCGCGCCGACAGCCGTGGCGCCCGCGGCGCGGAGGCGCTCGACGACGAGGTGCCGGCAGACCGCCCCGAGTGCCGCACCGATCGCGACGAGCAGCGCGGTCACAGCTCGCCCTCCGCGACGGCCTCGTCGGCAGACGGGTCGTCGCCCCACACCCGGTCGCCCACGACGAGGCCGGCGACCGCGGCGGCGACGCCCAGCCCCAGCGTGAGCAGCAGGTACCCGAGCAGGCCGCCGAGCCCCTCCCCGGCCAGCGCGTGCGCGTCGAGCGCAAAGCTCGAGTACGTCGTCCACCCGCCGAGCAGCCCGACCGCGAGGAAGGGTCGGGCCAGCGGGTGGACGGTGCCCCGACCGAGCCAGACGACGAGCACCCCGAGGGTGAAGGCCCCGGTGACGTTGACGAGCAGCGTCGCCGTGTGGGAGCCGCCAGCCGCCAGGGCGGCGGCCCACCGCCCGAGCGAGCCGATCGCACCGCCCGCCGCCACCGCGGCGAGGGTCCTCCTCCGAGAGTCTCCTGCGTCGCGCCTCGGGCCGACGCCTTCGCTCATGCCCGCTTGGTCTCGAGGAACTCGGCGATGCGGCCGATCGCCTCGGTGAGCACGTCCTCGTCCGGCAGCGTCACGAGACGGAAGTGGTCGGTCTCGGGCCAGTTGAAGCCCGTGCCGTGGGTGACGAGGATCTTCTTCGCCCGCAGCAGCTCGATGACGAAGGCCTCGTCGTCGTCGATCCGGTAGACCTCGGGGTCGAGGCGGGGGAAGCAGTAGAGCGCGCCGCGCGGCTCGACGCAGCTGACGCCGGGGATCTCGTTGAGCAGGCGCGAGGCGAGCTTGATCTGGTCGTGGTAGCGGCCGCCGGGGACGATGAGCTCGTTGATCGACTGGTACCCGCCGAGCGCCGTCTGGATCGCGTGCTGCGCGGGGACGTTGGCGCACATGCGCATGTTGGCCAGCAGCGTCAGGCCCTCGAGGAAGTCGGCAGCCTCGTGCTTGGGTCCGGAGATCATCACCCAGCCGGCGCGGTAGCCGCACACCCGGTAGGCCTTGGACAGGCCGGAGAAGGTCAGGCACAGCACGTCGTCGCCCGCGTACTCGGCGGCGTGGTGGTGGACCGCGTCGTCGAAGACGATCTTTTCGTAGATCTCGTCCGCCATGACGACGAGGTCGTGGCGGCGGGCGATGTCGATGAGGCCGCGGACGATCTCGGGCGAGTAGACCGCCCCGGTCGGGTTGTTGGGGTTGATGATGACGAGCGCCTGGGTGGCGTCGGTGATCTTGGCCTCGATGTCGGCGAGGTCGGGGTTCCACCCGTTGCCCTCGTCGCACCGGTAGTGCACGGGCGTGCCCCCGGCGAGGGAGACCGCGCCGGTCCACAGCGGGTAGTCGGGGGCGGGCACGAGGATCTCGTTGCCGTCGTCGACGAAGGCCTGCAGCACCATCGAGATGAGCTCGGAGACGCCGTTGCCGATGTAGACGTCCTCGACGGTCGTGTCCTTGAGCCCGCGGGACTGGTAGTACTGCGCCACCGCGGTGCGCGCCGAGTAGATGCCCTTGCTGTCGACATAGCCCTGCGCGTCGGGCAGGTGCCGCGTCATGTCGGCGACGATCGCCTCCGGTGCCTCGAAGCCGAAGGGGGCGGTGTTGCCGATGTTGAGCTTGAGGATCTTGTGGCCCTCGGCCTCGAGGCGCTGGGCTTCGACGAGGATCGGCCCCCGCACGTCGTAGCGGACGTCCTTCAGCTTGCGGCTCTGGCGGATCTGACGCATGGCCGCAGTCTCTCAGCACCGGCGACGGGCGCGTGCACCGTCTCGCCCGGTGACCCGTGGGTAGCCTTCCGTCATGGCGGAGGACACGGCAGTGCTGCCGGGGCGGGTGCGGCGAGGTTACGGCCTCGGGTCGGTCGCGACGGGGGCCTTCGGCACCGTCCCCGGGCTGCTCCTGCTGCCCTACCTCACCGACCGCCTCGGCATCGCGGCCGGTCTGGCAGGCCTCATCGTCCTGCTCCCCAAGGCGTGGGACGTGCTGCTCAACCCGATCGCCGGGCGGGTCTCGGACCGCAGCACCCACCCCGACGGTCGCCGGCGACCCTTCCTCGTCCGCGCGGGGCTGACCCTGGCCGTGCTCTTCGCGCTGCTCTTCGCGGGGCCGACCTCACCGTCGGCGTTGGCCGCCGGGTGGGTGGCAGTCCTCTTCCTCGCGTGCGCCAGCGCCTACGCCTTCTTCCAGGTGCCCTACGTCGCGATGCCGGCCGAGCTGACCCGCGACTACGGGGAGCGGACGCGCCTGATGACGTGGCGGGTCGCCGTGCTGGCGCTGACGATCCTCGTCGCCGGCGGGCTGTCCCCGGCCCTGCGGGATGCGCTCGGCCCCGAGTGGGGCTACCGCGCGGTCGGCGTCTTCGTCAGTCTGCTCATCGTCGTCGGTGCCGTCGGCGCCTGGTGGGGGACGAAGGGGGTACCCCCCGTCGAGCACGTCGCCGCCGGTGGCTCGCTGGCCCACCAGCTGCGGGTCGTGGCGGGCGCCCCGGACTTCCGCGCGCTGCTGCTGACCTTCGCGGTCCAGGCCTTGGCCACCGGCGTCATGCTCGCCGGTGTCGACTACATGGCGCGCTGGGTGCTGGGCGACCCCGGTGCCGCGACGATCCTCTTCGTCGCCTTCGTCGGGCCCGCGCTCGTCGTCACCCCGCTGTGGGAGCGGGTGGGGCGCAGGACCGGCAAGCGGCCCGCCTTCGTCGTCGCCTCGCTCTGCCTCGCCGTGGGGGCGGTGCTCGTCTGGGTCACCCACGACCTCGGGCTGGCCCCGGTCGCCCTGGCGCTCGCCCTCGTCGGGGTCGGCTATGCCGGCGCGCAGATGTTCCCCATGGCGATGCTCCCGGATGCTGCTGCGGTCGACGCCGACCGCACGGGTGAGAGCCGCGTCGGTGTCTACACCGGGGTGTGGACCGCCGCGGAGACGCTCGGCCTCGCCCTCGGCCCGGGCGTCTACGGTCTCGTCCTCATGCTCGGCGGGTACGTCTCGTCGACGGACGGAGCTGCGGCCCAACCGGACTCGGCGATCACCGCCATGACCCTGGGCTTCACCGTCCTGCCGGCGCTGCTCGTGCTCGGCTCCCTGCTCCTCCTGCGGGGCTACCGCATCGACGAGGCAGCGGTCGTCGCTGCCGGAGAGGCCGCCCGATGACCCTCGACCCGACTCGCCCCGCACCGGCTGACGACATCCGGGCGGCACTGGACTCCCTTCGCGCGCAGGACCTGCCGACCCACGGAGGCCGCACGCTGAGCTATGTCTACGACTCCGGCCTCGCGGAGGCCGACGCCATCGGGCGCGAGGCGCTCGCAGCCTTCGCCGCGACCAACGGGCTCGACCCGACGGCATTCCCGTCACTGGCCCGGCTGGAGTCCGAGCTCGTCGCGCTCGCCACCGGTCTGCTCCACGGCCCGCCCTCCACCGTCGGTGTCGCCACCTCGGGCGGCACCGAGTCGCTCGTCCTCGCGGTGCTCGCCGCGCGCAACGGCTCGCCCCACGTCGAGCGTCCGCAGGTCGTCGCGCCGAGCACCGTCCACGCGGCGGTGCACAAGGCGGGGCACCTCCTCGGCGTCGACGTCGTGAGCGTGCCGGTCGACCCGACGACCTTCCGCGCCGACCCGATGGCGATGGCGGCCGCCGTCACGGACGACACGGTGCTCCTCGTCGCCTCCGCTCCCTCCTACGCCCACGGCGTCGTCGACCCCGTCGAAGAGGTCGCCGCGATCGCCCGGGAGCATGGCATCCGCTGCCACGTCGACGCGTGCATCGGCGGGTGGGTGCTGCCCTTCCTCGATGACGCGCCGCCGTGGACCTTCGCCGTCGAGGGCGTCACGAGCATCTCCGTCGACCTGCACAAGTACGCCTACACGCCCAAGGGGGTCTCGCTGCTGCTGCACCGCGACCCCGCCCTGCGGCGCGGGCACGTATACGCCTCGGCGGCGTGGCCGGGCTACACGATGCTCAACACGACCCTCCAGTCGACGAAGTCGGGTGGCCCGCTCGCCGCGGCCTGGGCCGTCGTCCACGCCATCGGGCTCGAGCGGTACCGCGAGCTGGCCGGCGTGGCCCGGCGGGCGACGCTGGACGTCGCCGCGGCCGTGGAGGCGATCGACGGGCTGCAGGTCGTCGTCGCCCCCGACTCGACGCTGCTCGCCCTCGAGGCGACCTCGGGCTGCGACGTCTTCACGGTCGCCGACGAGATGGCCTCGCGCGGGTGGCTCGTCCAGCCGCAGATGGCCTTCGCCGGGCACCCGGCCACTGTGCACCTCACCCTGTGCGCGGCGACGGCCGCCCACACCGACGAGCTCGTCGCCGCCCTGACGCAGTCCGTCGCTGCGGCCAGGGAGTCCGGCCCGGTCGTGGTCGACCCGGACCTCGTCGCGGCCGTTGGGCAGATCGACCCCGCAGGTCTCGACGAGGCGACCCTCGACGGCCTGCTCGCCATCGCCGGTCTCGGGGGAGGCGACGGGCCGCTGCAGGTGCCCGATCGCATGGCCGAGGTCAACGCGCTGCTCGACGCGGTGCCGGCGGCCCTGCGCGAGGCGCTGCTCGCGGCGGTGCTCGACCGGCTCACGCGCTGAGGCGGCCTCCCCTTCGGCTCACATCCCGGTCGTCGCGCGGGGGTAGGGGATCTGCGGGTCCGTGACGACGTTGACGAGGTAGGGCACCCCGGAGGCGAAGGCCCGGTCGAGCGCCGCCCCGATCTGCCGGGGGTCGGTCACCATCTCGCCCGCGCCACCGAGGGCGCGCACGACCTCGTCGTAGCGGGTCTGCGGGGCGAGGTCGGCGGCGACGTCGTAGCCGTAGAGCATCTGCATCGGCTGCTTCTCCAGTCCCCACGCGCCGTTGTTGCCCATGACCATGACCACCGGCAGGTCGTGGCGCACGAGGGTGTCGACGTCCATGAGCGACATGCCGGAGGCGCCGTCGCCGAGGAGCAGCACGACCTGCGACGAAGGGCGGGCGATGCGGGCCGCGATGGCGGCGCCGAGGCCCGCGCCCAGACAGCCGAAGGGGCCCGGGTCGAGCCACGAGCCCGGCCGCTGCGGCTCGATGAAGCGGCCGGCCCATGAGACGAAGTCGCCCCCGTCACCGATGACGACCGCGTCCTCGGCGAGCCGGGGCGCGAGCTCGCCGTAGATCCGCGCTGGGTGGGTCGGGGTGACGGGGCTGCGCAGCAGCTCGAGGTCCTGCGCCGCGCGGCCGCGCGCCTCGTCGGTCAGCCGCGTGGACCAGTCGGACCAGCCCGGCCGGCCGAGCCTCTCGACCGCGACCTGCAGCAGGTCGAAGAACGAGGTGAGGTCCCCGGCGGCGGTCGCGGTCGGGGAGGCGTGGGCGCTCAGCTGGCCGGGGGAGTCCGCGACGTGGACGACGTTAGCCTCGGGCCCGCCGGCCGACCCGCCGAAGGACCCGTAGCCCAGGCGGAAGTCCAGAGGGGTGCCCACGACGAGCGCCAGGTCGCACTCGCCGACGGCGGTCCGCCGCGCCCGTCCGACGAGGAGCTCGTGGCCGCCCGGGAGGATGCCACGGCCCATGCCGTTGGTGATCGTCGGCAGGCCGAGGTCGGTGACGAAGCGGTGGGCCGCGGTCTCGGCGTGGTCGCTCCACACGTCGGTGCCGAGGACGACGAGCGGGCGCTCAGCGCCGGCCAGTAGCCGGGCGATGGTCGCGACGTCGTCGTCGGAGGGCGGAGCGGGCGCGACGGGGTCCGCCACGACGGGTACGTCCTCGGCGTCGGCGTAGAGCTCCTCGAGGGGGACGTCGAGGAAGACCGGGCCGCGGTGCGGGGCGGCCGCGAGTCGGAAGGCCGCGGTGACCTCTCCGGCGATCTCGTCGACCGACTCGATCGTGCCGGAGTGCTTGGTCACCGGCGCGAGGATGCTCGGGTGGTCCAGCTCCTGGAGCGCGCCCCGGCCCCACGAGTAGGCCGGCGCCCGGCCCCCGAGCACGACGAGCGGCGAGCCCGAGAAGCAGGCCTGGGCGACGGCGCTCACTCCGTTGGTCACACCGGGCCCGGCGGTGAGGACGGCCAGCCCCGGGGTGCGGGTCAGCTTGCCGGTCGTCTCGGCCGCGAAGACGGCGGTCTGCTCGTGCCGCACGTCGAGCAGACGCATCGGGGGATCGGCCTGCACCGCGCCGTCGTAGAGCGGGAAGACGTGTGCTCCGGAGAGGGTGAACATCGTCTCGACCCCGTGTGCCGCTGCTGCGCGCACGGCCCGGGCGCCGCCACTGACCTCGTCGTAGTGATCCACCCGCACGATGTTACTCGCTGGTAGGTCGGCTAGCCTGAGCAGGTGAGCACCGATCTCCCGCACACCGTCTGGGACGACGAGGAAGAGGCCCGCGAGGCCGCCCTCGCCGGCGATGTCCTCGGCAGTGATGTCGATGACGAGACCGCCGCGGAGGGTGACGGGGAGCCGCCCCGGGCCTAGCGCCCCTCGCTCTCGACGTGACGCGCCGTCTCACCACGTGGCGGTGTGAGCATCGTCCCCGTCACAAAGAGTGCCGCCCGGCCGTGGGCTGTCGTAGGTTGCCGACCGACCACACCCACCACCCCTGACCAGGAGTGACGATGCGACTTGGCGTGCCCAAGGAGTCGAAGCGCGGAGAAACCCGCGTCGCGGCGACCCCCAAAACGGTCGAGCAGCTAATCAAGCTCGGCTACGACGTCGTCGTCGAGGCCGGCGCGGGCGAGGCGTCCGCCTACCCCGACGAGGCCTACGTCGACGCCGGAGCGACCCTCGAGCCCGCGGAGCAGGTGTGGGCCAGCGACGTCGTCGCCAAGGTCAACGCACCCTCCGACGAGGAGGTGCCGCTCCTCCGGTCTGGGGCGATCCTCGCCTCGCTGCTCGCGCCAGCGCTCAACCCCGACAAGGTCGAGGCGTTGCGGGCGCAGGGCGTCACCGCGCTCGCGATGGACGCCGTGCCGCGCATCTCGCGCGCCCAGTCCCTCGACGTCCTGTCCTCGATGGCCAACATCGCCGGCTACCGCGCGGTCGTCGAGTCCGCCCACGAGTTCGGTGGTCTCTTCACCGGCCAGGTCACGGCCGCGGGCAAGGTCCCGCCGGCCAAGGTGCTCGTCTGCGGCGCCGGTGTCGCCGGTCTGGCGGCGATCGGCGCGGCCGGTTCGCTCGGTGCGATCGTGCGGGCCTTCGACGTGCGGCCCGAGGTGGCCGAGCAGGTCGAGTCGATGGGCGCCGAGTTCCTGCAGATCGACGTCGAGCAGGAGGTGTCGAGCGACGGCTACGCCAAGGAGACCGGTGAGGACTTCAACCGCAAGGCCGCCGAGCTCTACGCCGAGCAGGCCAAGGACGTCGACATCATCATCACGACGGCCCTGATCCCCGGCAAGCCCGCGCCGCGGCTGATCACCGAGGAGATGGTCGCCTCGATGAAGCCCGGCTCGGTCATCGTCGACATGGCCGCCGGCTCCGGCGGCAATGTCGCCGGGTCCGTCGCCGACGAGCGCGTCGTGACGGACAACGGCGTGCGGATCATCGGCTACACCGACCTGGCCGGTCGCCTGCCCACGCAGGCCAGCCAGCTCTTCGGCACCAACATCGTCAACCTGCTCAAGCTGGTGACCCCCGACAAGGACGGCCAGCCCGTCCTCGACATGGAGGACACGGTCGTGCGCGGCATGACGGTCACGCAGGGCGAGGAGACGCTCTGGCCACCGCCGCCCGTGCAGGTCTCCGCTGCGCCCGCTGCTCCCGCAGCCGCGACGCCGACTGCGGAGGCTGAGCCGGCCAAGCCGGTCGACCCCAACCGCAAGTTCTGGTTCATCGGTGCTGCGGCGGTCCTCTTCCTCGTGGCGGCCGCCTTCATGCCGATGGCCTTCCTGTCGCACTTCATCGTCTTCGCGCTCGCGGTCGTCATCGGCTTCTACGTCATCGGCAGCGTCCACCACGCGCTCCACACGCCGCTGATGTCCGTGACCAATGCGATCTCCGGGATCATCGTCGTCGGCGCCCTGCTCCAGGTGACGTCGACCAACCTGCTGATCCAGGTCATCGCCGCTGCTGCCATCTTCTTCGCCAGCATCAACGTCTTCGGTGGCTTCACCGTGACGAACCGGATGCTCAACATGTTCCGGAAGGGCTGAGTCGTGCTGTCCACCGTCGTCACCGCCGCCTACATCGTCGCGGCGCTCCTTTTCATCCTCTCCCTCGCCGGCCTGAGCAAGCACGAGTCGGCCAAGCACGGCAACTGGTTCGGGATGGCCGGCATGGCCATCGCCCTCCTCGCCACGATCGCCCTCGTCGTCGACGGGGTCTACGGCGAGGGTGCGGCCACCGATGCCGGCAAGTGGGGCCTCGGCGTCCTCGTCGTCACCATGGCCCTGGGTGGTCTCATCGGCATCCGCATCGCCCGTCGGGTCGAGATGACCGGCATGCCGGAGCTCATCGCCATGATGCACTCCTTCGTCGGTCTGGCCGCCGTGCTCGTCGGCTACAACACCTTCTTCGCGTCGCACGGTGACAGCCCGGAGGCGGTCGCCGAGCACAAGCGGCTCGAGGCGATCGACATGGTCGGCATCCACAACGGTGAGGTCTTCATCGGTGTCTTCATCGGTGCCGTGACCTTCACCGGCTCGATCGTCGCCTACCTCAAGCTCAGCGCGAAGATCAAGTCCTCGCCGCTCGTGCTCCCGGCCCGCCACTGGCTCAACCTGCTCGCCGTGCTCGTCTCGGTCGCGCTGTGCGTGTGGTTCGTCGTCTCCCCGTCGATCATCCCGCTCGCGATCATGACGGTCATCGCCCTGCTCTTCGGCTGGCACCTCGTGGCCTCCATCGGCGGCGGCGACATGCCGGTCGTCGTGTCGATGCTCAACAGCTATTCGGGCTGGGCCGCGGCCGCCGCGGGCTTCATGCTCTCCAACGACCTGCTCATCGTCACCGGTGCGCTCGTCGGGTCCTCCGGTGCCTTCCTCTCGTACATCATGTGCAAGGCGATGAACCGCTCCTTCGTCTCCGTCATCGCCGGTGGCTTCGGCTCCGACGGTCAGGTGACGGGTGAGGACAAGGACTACGGCGAGCACCGCGAGATCCAGGCCGAGCAGGTCGCCGAGCTGCTCTCCGACGCCTCGTCCGTCGTCATCGCCCCGGGCTACGGCATGGCCGTGGCGCAGGCGCAGTACCCCGTCGCCGACCTCACCGCCAAGCTGCGGGCGAAGGGGGTGGACGTCCGCTTCGGCATCCACCCGGTGGCCGGCCGTCTGCCCGGGCACATGAACGTGCTGCTCGCCGAGGCGAAGGTCCCCTACGACGTCGTGCTCGAGATGGACGAGATCAACGACGACTTCCCCGAGACCGACGTCGTCCTCGTCATCGGTGCCAACGACACGGTCAACCCGGCCGCGGCGGAGGACCCGAGCAGCCCGATTGCCGGCATGCCCGTGCTCGAGGTGTGGAACGCCAAGGACGTCGTCGTCTTCAAGCGCTCCATGGCCACCGGCTACGCCGGCGTGCAGAACCCACTCTTCTTCCGGGACAACACGCAGATGCTCTTCGGCGACGCCAAGGACAAGGTGGGCGAGATCCTCAAGGCCCTCTGAGGCAGGCCGACCGCAGCGAAGGGCGGCGCTCACCCGGTCGGGTGGGCGCCGCCCTTCGGCATCTCCACGAAGTGCCATGGACAATACTGTGCGTCACACACTAGAGTGTGACGCATGGACGATGAACTGCTCGCAGGGCACCTGCAGGAGCTGAGGCGGGGGACCGTCGTGCTCGCCGCCCTGGCGATCCTCGACGAGCCGCGCTACGGCTACGCGCTGCTCGAGACGCTCGACACCGCGGGCTTCGCGGTGGACGGCAACACGCTCTACCCGCTCCTGCGGCGCCTGGAGAAGCAGGGCCTGCTGACGAGCGAGTGGAACACCGACGAGGCCAGGCCGCGGAAGTTCTACCGCACGAGCCCGGCTGGCGCCGACCTGCGCGCCCACCTGATGACCGAATGGCGATCGCTCGATGCGGCGGTCGCGGCACTGGACGGAGACCAGTCATGAGTGGCACGAGCCTGACCGACCGATATGTGTGGACCGTGACCCGACAGCTCCCGCCGGAGACCGGGCCGGACGTCGCCCGCGAGCTGCGCGGCACGATCGAGGAGACGGTCGAAGGGAAGGTCGCTGCCGGTGAGGCGCCGGCTGCGGCCGAACGCGAGACGATCGTGGGTCTCGGCGACCCCGACGTCCTGGCCCGTGAGTACGGAGGTCGGCCCAACCACCTCGTCGGGCCGGTGTACTTCCCCTCGTGGGTGCGGCTGGTCCGGCTGCTGCTCGTCATCCTCGTCCCGCTCGCGGTGCTCGGCACCGTCGTCGCGCACGCCTTCGGCAGCGACGCGGGCTTCGGCGAGATCGTCGGTGAGGGTGCTGCGCTCGCCTTCCACGTGGCGGTGCACGTCGTCTTCTGGACCACGCTCGTCTTCGCGGTCGCCGAGCGCTACGGCAGCCCCGGCGAGCAGCAGGGCCTCGTCGGCACGTGGGACCCGGACGAGCTCGCGGACCCAGCCGACCGCGCGCGTCGTGCCGGGATGGCGGAGATGCTCCTCGAGGTCGTCTCGACCCTCGTCGTCATCGGCCTGTGCGTGTGGCAGTGGGGAGGAGTCGGCGAGCACGCCGTCCAGGTGCTCGACCCGGCGCTGGGTATGGGCTGGCAGGGGCTGATCATCGGCTTCCTCGCCGTCGACGTCCTCGTCACCGTGGCGGCGTGGGCGCGCGGCGGCTGGTCCGCCCCGCTCGCGGCCGTGAGCCTGGTGAGCGCCGTCGTCTCGGGTGTGGCGCTCGTCTGGCTGCTGCTCACCGACCGGCTGCTGACCGACCTGCCGGCGCAGTTCCACGAGACCTTCGGGTGGAGCGAGGACTGGAGCGTCTTGCTGCCGGCCGTGGCCGTCGGCATCGTCGTCATCTGCGGCTGGGAGGCGGTTACGGCGCTGCGCCGCATGCGCGACTCCGACCCCGCCTGACCCGCCCGACCCCGCTTACCCTCCCTGCACGTTTCCCTACGGAAATCGCACCCCCCGGGCGCATCTCCCTAGGGAGATGCGCCCGGGGGGTGCGATTTCCGTAGGGAAATACGAAGGGGGGAGGGGCGTCAGTAGGCGTCGGGGTCGTAGGGCGGCAGCTCGCCGGTGTCGGCGTCGCGGTCCTCGCGCACGAGGTCGCGGCTGCGGTAGATGGAGGCGCCGTGCCCGACTGCGGACCCGTCGGCCGCCGGCGGCGGCCCGCCGACGTAGACGCCGTCGACGACGCCGAGGCGGGTGGTGAAGTCGGCCGAGGTCTCCCACGCAGGCTCCTCGTCCGCGGGGCCCCCTTCGTCCTCGTCGTCCACGACACCCATGCCGAAGACGACCGAGCAGATGGCCCGGTAGTTGTCGTCGGGGTCGGGCACGAACTCGATGCTCGAGAGCGCCTGGTCCTGGCCGGCGCTCTCGAGGACGAAGGTCCCGTAGCCGAGGATGCGGCCGAGCAAGGAGCGCTCGTAGCCCATGTCGGTGACCTTCTTGAGTGGCATCATCGAGACCTTGTGGTTGATCCACCCCTCGAAGAGGACGATCCGCTTGTCGGTGGCGACGACGCGGGTGTGCCGCCACTCGATCCACTGCCAGGCGGCCCAGCCGACGACGGCCAGCCAGGCCCACCACAGGTAGGGGAGGATCGCGCTGCCCGCATCGCTGACCGAGATGTCGAGCCAGACGACGAGCGCGAGCGCCGCGACGGTGATCGCGAAGGGCTTGAGCAGGACGATCCGGTGGTGGCGGATCTCGGCCACGGGGGTCTCGCCGGGCAGCAGGTACTTGCGCAGGCCCCGGTGCCCGACCTCCGCCGCCACGGCTACCTCGCGATGAGCGAGTCGAAGAACCTGCCGATGTTGGTCACGCCGTTGGCGACGACGTCCCAGGCGGAGCCGACGATGTTGGCGGCCTCGGTCGGCGAGGTGAGGATGGCGTAGAGGAGGAAGATCGTGAGCAGCCAGAGGACGATCTTCTTGATCGGCGGCGCGTTCATGGGCTCGTTCTTCTCCGTCGTCTGCGGTCGCTGCGCGGGTCCACGGGGGCGTGGATCCGCCCCAGTGTTGCAGATGTGACAGGTGTGACGGTCAGACCACGCCGTAGAGCCGGTCACCGGCGTCGCCGAGGCCGGGCACGATGTAGCCCTGCTCGTCGAGCCGCTCGTCGACGGCCGCCGTCACGAGGGTGATCGGCACGTGGAGGTCGGCGAGCTCGCGCTCGAGCGCCTCGATGCCCTCGGGCGCCGCGAGCAGGGTGACGGCGGTGATGTCGTCGGCGCCCCGCTCGACGAGGTAGCGGATCGACATGGCGAGCGTGCCGCCGGTCGCCAGCATGGGGTCGATGACATAGCACTGACGGCCCGAGAGGTCGTCGGGCAGCCGGTTGGCGTAGGTCACCGCCTCGAGCGTCTCCTCGTTGCGCAGCATGCCGAGGAAGCCGACCTCAGCGGTCGGCAGCAGCCGCACCATGCCCTCGAGCATGCCGAGGCCGGCACGCAGGATCGGCACGACGAGCGGCTTGGGCGTCGACAGCCGCATCCCGGTCGTCGGGCCGACGGGCGTCTCGATGTCGAAGGGCTCGGTGCGGACCTCACGGGTCGCCTCGTAGGCGAGCAGGGTGACGAGCTCGTCCGCGAGCCGGCGAAAGGTCGGGCTGTCGGTGCCCTTGTGCCGCAGGTAGGTCAGCTTGTGGGCGATGAGCGGGTGGTCCGCGACGATGACGCGCATGCCTCGCAAACTACCGTGCGCGACACTGGTCCCGTGAGTTGCGACCGCACCCGCCCGTCCCGCCCCGCGGAGGAGACGTGGATGGGTCGTGCCCTCGAGCTGGCGGCAGCGGCGGTCGCCGACGGCGACATCCCCGTCGGTGCCGTCGTCGTCGACGCGGCCGGCGAGATCATCGGCGAAGGGCGCAACACCCGTGAGCGGGACGGTGACCCGACCGGTCACGCCGAGGTCGTCGCCCTGCGTGCCGCGGCCGAGGCGAAGGGGGAGTGGCGCCTCGAGGGGTGCACCCTCGTCGTCACCCTCGAGCCCTGCGCCATGTGCGCCGGTGCGGTGGTCGCGGCCCGCGTCCCGAGGGTGGTCCTCGGCGCGTGGGACGCCAAGGCCGGCGCCTGCGGGTCGGTGTGGGACGTCGTGCGCGACCGCCGATCTATCCACCGCGCCGAGGTCGTCGGCGGGGTGCGCGAAGGGGAGTGCGCCCGCCTCCTCCTGGACTTCTTCGCCGAGCACCGCGGGGCCGCGCAGCGATGAGGGGAGGGGGTGCTCCCTTCGCCCGATTGGGGGCAGACCGCCTCGACCTTGTATTGTGCTCCGCGGTGGCGTGTCCGAGCGGCCTAAGGAGAACGCCTCGAAAGCGTTTGTCGGTTGACGCCGACCGTGGGTTCAAATCCCACCGCCACCGCCAGCTGACCGAAGGTCCCACCCGGCTCGCCGGGTGGGACCTTCGTCGTGTCACACGGTCGTGACGGGACGGACCGCGCCGCGTCTGGTTGTCTGGGGGCATGCGTCAGATCATGCGAGCCCTCGTCCCCGCCGCCGTGGTCGTGGCGGTCCTGCCACTGGCCGCCTGCGACACGTGGAGCTCGAAGTGCGACACCGACAACACCTGCAAGATCAAGATCCAGGGCGACCAGTTCCACGACTTCCCGCGGCCGTACGACAAGGACCACGGGCTGAAGTCGGCTGACCGGATCCGGCTGGTGTCGGCGAAGCAGGGTGGCGAGGCGCTCATCCAGGCCGGCGGCGTGGAGAGCACGTGCACCCAGGGCAGCAGCTTCCAGATCGTCGACACGACGATCACCTGCGACGTCGTCGGCGACGACAAGGTCGAGCTGACGACGACCCGCCCCTGACCGAAAGGAGCGCCCCGTGCCGGGGGTGCGGGTCAGCAGGCAGTGACGTCGCTGGAGCGGACGAGCCGCTCGAAGTCCGGGCCGAGGACGATGTCGACCGTGGTGCGCGTGCGGGAGTCCTGCAGCTTGCGCAGGGGGCCGGTGTGCCCGGCGACGAAGTCGGCGTCGGGCTTGCCGGCCCGGCCGTAGCGCAGCTGGCCCGCTCCCTCGACGGTCACCTTCTTGGGGTCGTTGGCGACGGTCTTGACGGTGAAGCCACGTGCCTTGAGCTGGCGGGCGACCTGGGCGGCCAGCCCGTCGCGGTTGGTCGCGTTGTAGACGTTGACCTCGACGTCCGACGGAGAGCGCGTGCACGTCGGTGCCGGTGTGCTCGTCGACGTCGAGGCGCTGCCGCTGGCCCGGTCGGCGCGGATGTACGACAGCGCGTACCACACCGCGAAGAAGAGCAGGAGCAGCACGACGGCGAAGGTCACGACGGACCGTCGGCGCCGGGCGCGCCCCTCGTCGCCGGGGGTGTCGTACTCGTCCTGGGCCATGACGGTGTCAGTCGGCGAGCTCGAGGACGCGGGCGTGCAGGGTCGAGCGCTGCTGCAGCGCGGCGCGCAGGGCGCGGTGGAGACCGTCCTCGAGGTAGTGCCGGCCACGCCAGACGACGACGTGCGGGAAGAGGTCGCCGTAGAAGGTCGAGTCCTCGGCGAGCAGGTCGTGGAGGTTGAGCGAGCTCTTCGTCGTCGTCAGCTGCTCGAGCCGTACGGGCCGCGGTGGGACGTCGGCCCAGTCGCGGGGGGTCACGCGCCCGTGCGCGGGGTAGGGCCGGTCGTCGCCGACGGACTGGAAGATCACGCAGACACGATAAGAGGGGCGGTCACCGCACGCCGCACTAGTCTCGGGCTTGTGACCGACTCTTCACACCTGGACCAGATCCGCGCGGGCTACACCTTCGAGGCGCCCGCCGTCGACCTCGGCGCGGCGGTGCTCGACGGCGCTCCCCAGCCGGATGCGCCGGTGCGTGTGCCGCTGGCGAGCCTGACGAAGCACGGTCTCGTGGCCGGCGCCACCGGCACGGGCAAGACCAAGAGCCTGCAGCTCATGGCCGAGCAGCTCTCCGCGGCAGGTGTGCCCGTCTTCCTCGCGGACATCAAGGGTGACCTCTCGGGCATCGCCACCCCCGGCGAAGGGGGCGACAAGCTCGCCGCGCGCACGACCTCCATCGGGCAGGACTGGCAGGCCACCGCCTTCCCCACCGAGTTCCTCACCCTCGGCGGGCAGGGCACAGGCGTCCCGATCCGCACGACGATCACGAGCTTCGGCCCGACCCTGCTGAGCAAGGTCCTCGGGCTCAACGCGACGCAGGAGTCGAGCCTGGGGCTGGTCTTCCACTTCGCCGACAAGCAGGGTCTGGCGCTGCTCGACCTCAAGGACCTGCGAGCGGTCGTCCAGCACCTGGTCTCCGACGAGGGCAAGGCGGAGCTCAAGGCGCTGGGTGGTCTGTCGAGCGCGACGGCCGGGGTGATCCTGCGCGAGCTCATCGCCTTCGAGGACCAGGGCGCCGACGTCTTCTTCGGCGAGCCGGAGTTCGACACGGCTGACCTGCTGCGGGTCGCCGACGACGGCCGGGGCATCGTCACCTGCCTCGAGCTGCCTGCGGTGCAGCAGCGGCCTCAGCTCTTCTCGACCTTCCTCATGTGGCTGCTCGCCGACCTCTTCCAGGACCTGCCGGAGGTCGGCGACGTCGACAAGCCGAAGCTCGTCTTCTTCTTCGACGAGGCGCACCTGCTCTTCGACGAGGCGAGCAAGGCCTTCCAGGACGCGATCGAGCAGACGGTGCGCCTCATCCGCTCCAAGGGGGTCGGTGTCTTCTTCGTGACGCAGAGCCCCAAGGACGTCCCCGCCGACGTCCTCGCGCAGCTCGGCAACAGGGTGCAGCACCAGCTGCGGGCCTTCACCCCGGAGGACGCCAAGGCGATCAAGGCGGCGGTGAAGACCTACCCGCACACCGAGTACGACCTCGAGGAGCTGCTCACCCAGCTGGGCACCGGCGAGGCGGTCGTCACCGTGCTCTCCGAGAAGGGGACACCGACCCCGGTCGCCCACACGATGATGCGCGCGCCGCAGTCCCTCATGTCGCCGTCGGCACCAGAGCTGCTCGAGCAGACGGCCGCCGGCTCCGCGCTCGCCCCGAAGTACACGGAGGCCCTCGACCGCGAGTCCGCGTACGAAAAGCTCGCGGCCAAGCTCGAGGCCGCCCCGGCGCAGGACGAGGCGAAGGGGGAGCCCGCCGCCCCACCGCAGCCCACGGCTCCCACGCCGCCGAAGGAGGAGCCGGGCGTCGTCGAGAAGGTCGTCGGCAGCTCGGCCTTCAGGTCGGCGCTGCGCTCGGCCGGCACGGTCATCGGGCGCGAGATCACCCGCTCGATCTTCGGCACCTCGCGCCGCCGCCGCTGACGCAGCAGACAGGACGGCCCGGCGGAGGGGAGCACTCCCCATCGCCGGGCCGTGGTCCGTCCTGACAGGATGCCCGCGAGTACGTGACGCGAGGGAGAGGGCAGGGGCATGGCCGGTGTGACGAGCGGGGCGGACCCGGATCGGCTCGACGAGATCAGCGAGCTCATGCGGGGGCACGCGGAGCAGATCGGCCAGCTGAGCGAGACGCTGGGGCACGCCTCGACCGTGCTGCGGGCGTCCTGGAGCGGCCCCGACATGGAGTACCTGCTCGCGCAGACCGACCACCTGCGTCCGGAGATGGCCCGCACCGGGTCGACCCTCGTGGCCTTCGCCGACCAGCTGCGTCATCAGGCGGACGAGCAGCGTCGTGGCTCCGGCGAAGGGGGCGGCGCCGGTCGTCCCGGCGCGCGTGACGGCGAGGGCATCCGTGGTGGCCGGCACATCACGGGTGTGCCGCAGGGCTTCCGCGACCTGGTCGGGGGGATGACCTCGGGGGAGGGGCGGTCCCCCTTCGACCTGCCGGCTGGTGCGATGACCAATGCGATCGGCGACGGACCCCAGACCGACCCGGGGGAGGTGGAGCAGCCCGGATACGTGTCGAACAGCGATGACGTGGAGGGCGGCAAGGTCATCAAGGGCCAGGTCACCGGCACGGAGACCGTGGCGGTGTCGAGGGAGTTCGTCGACTCCGAGGGGCGCAGCGTCCAGACGACGACGGTGAGCGTGCGGGCCGAGGCCGGCATCGCCGGCGAGGCCGGAGGCGACCTGACGGGTGGGGGCTTCAGCGCCAGTGGAGGCAAGGAGGCCAGCTACGAGGTGACGGCTCCGGTCGGGGTGGACCCGCTGAGCATCGACCCCAACGACCCGATGTCCTGGCCGCCCGGCGTCAGCGTCCGCTTCAGCGAGGAGTACTTCGCCGCCTTCGACGCGGAGGCCCGCTTCCGCGGCCTCATGGCCGGCGCGGGGTACGAGTTCGGCACCGAGGGCTATGTCGAGATCAGCAGGGGCGACGGTGACCAGGTCGTCGTCCAGGTCGGTGACGCGGAGTTCCTGCGGTCCTCGTCGGAGCTGGGCCTCGGGACACCGGACGCCAACGTCAAGGCCGGCGCGTCCAGCGAGACCTCGAGTGGTACGGCCCGGGAGGTGACGATCGACATGTCCACCCCGGGAGGGCGCGCGACCTTCGACGACGTGATGATCGGCAAGCCCCCGGCGGCCGACGCCCCCGGAGTCGTCGACGTCGCCGACCTCACCGTCTTCAACGCCTCGAAGTCGGTGGACCTCAGCATGACGGCGGGCGACGTCTCTGCCGGCGGCACGCTCGCGGAGTGGGGCGCCGGGGGAGTGCAGCGCACGCACGCCGACGGGACGACGACCCTCGACTGGACCGGCGAGGCCCAGGGCAGGCAGGTCGGCGGCACGGCGAGCTTCGACGCCGACGGCAACATGGTGGTCGAGGACAACACCTACTACATCCGCATGGAGGGGGTGGACCCGACCACAGCGGCTGAGTACAACCGCAACTACCTCGGCGAGGACGTCACCCCGACGCACGATCAAAATGTCGTCATCAACTTCACCCATGACGACCTGGCCACCATGAGGTACCAGGCTGCCGCCACCCACGCATCCATCGTCAACGCCAACCCCGAGAACTTCCCGAACTTCCCGGCCGCGGCGGACGGGCACGTGACCAGCGAGGACGTGCTGCGGTACTTCGAGGAACATCCGGATACTGCGGGCACCGACCTCCGGGACATCGCGACGGGCGACACCACCATGACGATCCTGGGAGCCCAGAGCGACCAGGAGATGCTGCGGGTGTTGATGCTCGGCGACGGACCCTTGGTCGTGCAGCGCGACCTCGCGGGGGACTACCACACCGCCACGGGCAACTACGTCCGGCCGGTCGGCGACATCACGAGCGCCCGCTCGGCCTGACCTGCGCCCGCACGGGACAGCGCCGCCGCGGGGACCACTCCCCATTGCCGGAGACCCGCCAGCGGGTGAGGCTGGGTGCACCACGGACGAAGGGGAGTCATGAGCGGTGTGACGCACGGCGCGGATGCCGAGCGACTGCGCGGGATCGCAGAAGCCTTGCGCGGCAACGGTGCCCAGATCGAAAAGATCGGTGAAAGGCTCGGCCCGGCCGCGCAGGCTCTCGAGGCCTCGTGGAGCGGCCCGGACGCCGAGAGCCTCGCCGCCGACGTGGCGCAGGTCCGCCCGGCGATCGCGTCGATCGGGTCGACGATCATCGCCTGGGCGGACGAGCTGCGCGACCAGGCCGACGAGCAGACCCAGGGGTCCGGCGGCGGCGCCCGCGGCGGGTCGGGCGGGACCAGCACCCGACCCGACCGGCAGGACGCCATCGACAAGATCAAGGACGTCACCAGCAAGCTCACCAGTGGGGACGGTCGCGGGTCCGGCATGGACAACCCGCTCCTCGCCGCCCTCGACAAGCCCCGTGGCGGGCACGACGCGCCACCGGACGCCGAGCCGCGCAACATCATCGACGGGCGGCCCGGCGGTCGCGAGGAGGGCACCGGCTCGGTGTCGCAGTCGGAGTCCAAGGGCAAGCACGTCAAGGTCTCGGGCACCGTCACCGCGTCGACCACGGACGCCGGCGTCGACGCCAAGGGGCGAGGCCTGCAGACCCACACCGTCGCCGGGACCGCGGAGCTCAGCGCCGAGGCGAGTGCCAAGGTCGGTCGGGTGGGTGTCGACGGCAAGCTCTTCGCCGGCACCGAGACGAGCTGGTCGGTCACCGGCCCGGACGGCCTCGACCCCACGTCGATCCACCCCCTCGACCCCCTGGGCATGCCGGAGGGGTCCTCGATCCGCCTCGGCAGCACCTGGTACACCGGGCACGAGCTCGGCGGCGAGTACTCCGCCCTCATGGCGAGCATGGGCAAGGAGTCCGGGATCGACCGCTACGTCGAGGTCTCCCGTGGCGAAGGGGACGAGGTGACCGTCCGCGTCGGCGACGCCGACTTCGACAAGGCCAAGAGCTCGGTGGGTCTCGGCGTCGACAAGGCCAATGTCGGCCTGTCCGCCGACTCATCCTTCACCGAGGGGACGGCCAAGGACGTCACCTTCGACCTGTCGACCCCCGAAGGGCAGGACGCCTACACCCGATTCCTCATCCTCGGCAAGGTGCCGTCGGCCGACGCCGCCGGCGTGACCGACATCGCCGACGTCGAGGCATTTTCCGGGTCGCGGTCCACGGGGTCCTCCCTCACGCTCGGGGACAAGACCTTCGGGAGCGACGGCAGCAGCTGGGAGGCGGGCGGCCTGACGAAGCACCACGCGGACGGCCGGCAGACCGTCGAGTGGTCCGGCGACTCTGGGCGCACCCAGATCGGCGGCACCACCGTCTACGACGCCGCCGGCGTGAAGGACCAGGACGCCTCGAGCTACTACCTGCGCGAGCGCGACGTCGACCCAGAGGTGGCCCGGCAGTACAACTTCTTCCAGGGCTCCGATGCCGAGCCCACCCAGCGGCAGAATGTCGCGATGTCGCTCACCTCGACCGATCTCCAGGCCATGCGCTACCAGGCCGCGGAGCAGGCGGCGACCAAGATCAACGAGTCGCCCGAGTGGTACCGGGGCAGCGACATCGACACGAGCCAGAAGTGGAGCGCCGACGACGTCCTCCAGTACGTCGAGGGTGACGGCGACAAGGCCCGCAGTCTCGACGGTGTCGACCGGGCGTCCACCGACCTGCTCGCCGCCCAGTCCGACGACGACATCCTCCGGGCGATGTCGAGCAAGGGCCCCGTCGAGTTCCAGACCCAGCTGGCCCAGGACTACCAGGCGGTGACGGGGACGACCCGAGGTCACCGCGGCACCGTCACGAGCACCGGCACGGGAGGGGACTGACCTGCCCCCTTCGTCGCGCACCCTCGTCGTCGGCGCCGGGCTCCTCGGGCTGGCCACCGCGTGCCAGCTGCAGCGGACCCGGCCCGACGCCGAGGTCGTCGTCCTCGACAAGGAGCCGACGGTCGCCGCCCACCAGAGCAGCCACAACTCGGGGGTCGTCCACGCCGGCGTCTACTACCCACCGGGCTCGCTCAAGGCCCGCCTGTGCCGGCGCGGGGTCGGGCTGCTGCGCGACTACACGAGCGAGCGGGGCATCCCCTTCGTCGAGGTGGGCAAGGTGGTCGTCGCCGTCGACCGGGCCGACGAGGCCCGACTGGCCGAGGTGCACCGGCGCTCGCTCGCCAACGGCGTGCCCGGCACCGCCATGGTCGGGCCGGACGGGCTGCGCGACCTGGAGCCGCACGTGCGCGGACGCGCCGCCCTGCACTCGCCGTCCACTGCGATCACCGACTTCCCTGCCGTCGCGCGGGCCCTTGCGGTCGACGTGGTCTCGGCCGGAGGGAGGGTCCTCACCGGTCACGAGGTGGTGGGCATGCGCCCCCTTCGCTCGGGGGTGGAGGTGCTCGTCGACCACGCGGGGGAGCGGACCCGGCTCGCCGCCGACCGGCTGGTGCTCTGCGGGGGGCTCCACGTCGACCGGCTCGCCCGCATGGCCGGCGGCTCCGCCGACCCGCGGATCGTGCCCTTCCGCGGGGAGTACCACCTACTGACGCCCGAGCGGTCCGATCTCGTGCGCGGACTCGTCTACCCGGTCCCGGACCCGCGGCTGCCCTTCCTCGGCATCCACCTGACCCGGAGGGTCGACGGCACCGTCGACGTCGGGCCCAATGCCGTGCCGGCAGCGTCCCGGGAGGGCTACCGCTGGCGGGACGTCGACGCCCGAGACCTCCTGGAGACCGTGACCTGGCCGGGCTCCGCAGGGGTCGCGGCGCGCCACTGGCGCTCGGGGGTTGCGGAGGTGGCCGGCTCGCTGTCGGTGCGTCGCTTCGCCGATGCGGCCCGCCGCTACGTTCCGAGCCTCGCCGACGCGGACCTCGTGCCCGGCGGCGCGGGGGTGCGGGCCCAGGCGGTCGGCCGGGACGGGTCGCTTGTCGACGACTTCGTCATCGAGCGGATGGGGCCGGTGACCGCGGCGCGCAATGCTCCGTCGCCGGCTGCGACCTCCAGCCTGGCGATCGCCGAGGAGGTCGTCGCCGGGCTGGTGTGACCTCGCTCAGCCGACGGGCGGGCCGACGAGCAGGGCGACGCCGGTGAGGACCGCGACCGCGACGACGAGGGCGAGCGCCGCCAGCCCCGGGCGGCGCAGCGCGCCGGAGACGAGCCGCTCGAGCGGGGTGCCAGCGGCTCCCTTCGTCCGCAGCCGCCACGTGTCGGCGAGCTGCCCCTCGCGCTCGAGCCACCGCTCGGTCCACAGCGTGACGAGGGGCGGGATGGCCGAGACCAGGGCGACGACGCCGTGCTTGGTGCTCCATCGCGCGTCGATCCACACGATGACCGTCACGAGCACGTAGGCGATGAAGACGATGCCGTGCAGCATGCCGCCGATCCGCACGCCGAGCTCGGTCGTCTCGGTGACGTACTTGAGGAACATGCCGACGAGCAGCAGCGTCCACGTCACCGCCTCGGCGGTGGCGACGATCGTGTAGAGCCGGCGAGGGGACGGGAGAGCCATGCCGCCATCGTCGCCGACAGGTGTCGGCGGAGTGAAATCTGCCCGATTTCGAGGTGGCGCGGTGCTCAGGTAATCTCTCCCGCGGAGGATTCGCATAGTGGCCTAGTGCGCGCGCTTGGAAAGCGCGTTGAGTGAAAGCTCTCAGGGGTTCGAATCCCCTATCCTCCGCCAGCGATGAGCCCCGGTCCGCGGACCGGGGCTTCGTCATTGTCGGAGGACGACCGCGGCGGGGGCCGACTTTCGCCGACGAAGGGGGAGACGTAGACTCTGCGATCGGCACCCCGCGTGGTGGTACCTCGCCGAACTCCCCCAGGGCAGGAATGCAGCAAGGGTAGGTGAGCTCTTCCAGGTACGCGGGGTGTCCTCTTGCTCACGGCGTGCCAACGGGCCCGCTCGATGTGATGCACCCGTCCGATCGAAATCCGGGCGTGATCCTCGTAGGTTGGCAACAAGCGATCGCAACGGCGACCGCAGCAACCCCGAGGAGGGGAGCATGGACACCTGGATCTGGATCATCATCGCTGTCGTGCTGGTGCTCATCATCATCGGCATCGTCATGGCAGTGTCGAAGGGCGCCAAGGCCAAGCGGGTCGAGCGTGACCGCGCCGAGGCCGAGCAGCTGCGGCGCGAGGCCGCCGAGCGAGAGCGCCGCACCCGCGAGTCGGAGGCCACTGCTGCGGCAACCGACGCCGACGCCCGAGCAGCAGCCGCCGAGGCGGACCGTCAGGCCGCCGAGGCCGAGCGCAAGGCGGCCGAGGCCGAGCAGCGTCGCATCGACGCCGAGCGCCTCGAGGAGGAGGCCCGGGCCAAGAGCGCCGTCGCCGACGAGGACCGTCGCTCCTACGAGGACAAGCTCCGCGAGGCGGACGTCAAGGACCCGGACGTGCCGACGGACCGCGAAGGACGCCGCGTCGAGGACGCGGACGTGCGCCGCGACGCCGAGGTCGATAGGCGAGGTGACCGTGACGGGATGATCGAGTCCGAGGACTCGTACGCCGATGACGTCGACGAGTCCACGACGCGCCGCAGCGACCTGCGCCCGTCCGGTGCCGGCACCGCTGCCGCGGGCACTGTCGGAGCGGGCGCTGTCGGCGCTGGCGCCGCTGCTCACGGGACCGAGGCGGGGCATGACCCCGTCGAGCCCGCTCCGCCGGTCGAGCCAGCACCGGAGGCTGCGCCCGGGTGGGAGTCGTCGGACCCCTCCCGTCGCGACACGGTCCCGGCGGACACGACGGCTGCCGCCACGCGGGACGACGCCTTCACCGAGGCCCCGCGGGACGACGCGTTCACCGACGAGACGACGCGGACGGGTGAGTCGGGTTGGTCCGACCCCGGCGTGGCTCCGGCGCGCGATGTCGAGCCGGCAGCACCCGTGGCCGACCCGACGGTCGAGCCCACGGCCGGCGGCCAGCGACCCGACCACCTGTCCCCCGAGGAGCGGGCGGGCGGGGACCACGCCGAGCCCGGCCTCCTCGACAAGGTGCGCGGTAAGGTCGAGGACCTGCGCGGCGACGGTCGGCCCCGCAGCTGAGCCCCACGACGGCGGGCCCGCCACCTCCTCGGTGGCGGGCCCGCCCGCGCCACGACTGCACCGCCCCAAGGAGTCCCTCCGTGAAGATCGCCATCATCCTCGGCAGCACCCGACCCGGCCGCTTCGGCGCCCAGGTCGCCGACTGGGTCATGGCCCAGGCCGCCGGTCGTGACGACGCCGAGTACGAGCTCGTCGACCTCGCCGACTACGGCCTCGTCCTCCTCGACGAGCCGACGGTCCCCGGCGCCGCGAAGCGGCAGTACGACAACCCCAACACCCGGCGCTGGAGCGCGAAGATCGACGAGTTCGACGGCTACGTCTTCGTCACGCCCGAGTACAACCACGGTGTGCCGGCCGCGCTGAAGAATGCCTTCGACGTCCTCTACCCCGAGTGGGTGCACAAGGGTGCCGCTCTCGTCTCCTACGGCGCCGACGGCGGCGTGCGTGCGGTCGAGCACTGGCGCACGATCCTCGCAAACGCGCAGATGCACGTCGTCCGCGGCCAGGTCTCCTTCTCGACGATGCTCGAGGTCGAGCAGCGCGAGGACGGCGACGTCTTCGCGCCGGCCGAGCGACGCACCAAGGAGCTGGGCAACGTCCTGCGCCAGCTGACGCGCCTGACGGACGCGACCGCCTCCCTTCGCTCCTGACGCAGTCCCGCAGCGACCTCTCCCGCTGCCGCCGTAGACGCGCCGTCGGGCGCCGTCGTCCACAGGCGGTCGCGGGGGAGCTCGCTGTCGTCGTGCGCACGTAGAGTCGTGCCCGTGAGCACCGCGCTGTACCGCCGCTACCGCCCCGAGACCTTCGCCGACGTCATCGGGCAGGAGCACGTGACCGATCCGCTCATGCAGGCACTGCGGTCGGGCCGGGTCAACCACGCCTACCTCTTCTCCGGGCCGCGTGGGTGCGGCAAGACGACGAGTGCGCGCATCCTGGCCCGCTGCCTCAACTGCGAGCAGGGGCCGACGCCCACCCCGTGCGGGCAGTGCGACTCGTGCACGGCCCTCTCCCGCGGCGGGGCCGGGACCGTCGACGTCATCGAGATCGACGCCGCGAGCCACGGCGGTGTCGACGACGCCCGTGACCTGCGCGAGCGGGCCTCCTTCGGCCCCGCGCAGAGCCGCTACAAGATCTACATCATCGACGAGGCGCACATGGTGACGCCGCAGGGCTTCAACGCGCTGCTCAAGATCGTCGAGGAGCCGCCCGAGCACGTGAAGTTCATCTTCGCGACCACCGAGCCCGAAAAGGTCATCGGCACGATCCGCTCCCGGACCCACCACTACCCCTTCCGTCTCGTCCCGCCAGCGCGGCTGCAGGAGTACATGGAGCAGCTGTGCGCCGCCGAGGGAGTGCGCGTCGAGCCGGGTGTCCTCTCCTTCGTCGTGCGGGCCGGTGGCGGGTCGGTGCGTGACTCGCTGTCCGTCCTCGACCAGCTCATGGCAGGGAGCGACGAGTCCGGCCTGACCTACGAGCGGGCCGCGGCCCTCCTGGGTTTCACCGACGGCGAGCTGCTCGACGCAGCGGTGACGGCCTTCGGCGCCGACGACGCCGCCGGCGTCTTCCGCGTCATCGACTCGGTCATCGAGACCGGCCTCGACCCCCGGCGCTTCGTCGAGGACCTGCTCGAGCGGTTCCGCGACCTCATCGTCGTGGCGGCGGCCCCGGACGGCGCCGCCGCGATCCTGCGCGGGCTGCCGGGCGACCAGATCGACCGCATGCGCCAGCAGTCGGCCACCTTCGGGCCGGCGTCGCTCTCCCGTGCCGCCGACATCATCAACGCCGGCCTCACCGAGATGACCGGTGCGACCTCGCCGCGGGTCCAGCTGGAGATCATCGCCGCGCGCGTCCTGCTGCCGGCCGCAGCCGGCGAGTCTGGGTACGCCGCGCGCCTCGACCGGCTCGAGCGTCGGCTCGACGTCGGTGGCGTCCCCACGAGCGAAGGGGGAGCCCCCCGCCCCCCGCAGGCGGCACCCGTCGCGCCCGTGCCCGCGCAGGCCCCCGTCGTCGCGGCGCCCGGCGCCCCCGCACCGACCCCGGCAGCAGCGCCCACGGAGCCGGCGACGCCCGAGCCCGAGCAGAGGGAGCAGCGCGAGCCGCAGCCGCGACCGCAGGCCGACGAGGCGCCCCTGTCGGCCGAGCACCAGCGGGCGCAGCCCGCTCCCGGCCGCTCGAGCGCTGGCCCGCAGTCCGCTCCTCAGGCGCCGGCCGAGCCTCCCGCTGCAGCCGAGCCCGAGCCCGCTGCCACTACGCCCGACCCGGCGGCGGGGCAGCCCGAGGCCGAGAGCGCGCCCGCTGCGTCGACCCCGGCGACCGGGGGCATCGACGTCGAGGCGCTGCGCCGCAGCTGGCCCGACGTCCTCGGGCGGATCTACCAGATGCGTCGCGCCACGTGGACCTTCCTGTCCGAGCACGCCCAGGTCATCAGCTACGACGGGCAGCGACTCGTGCTCGGGATCGCCACGGTCGGTCTGGCCAATGCCTTCCGCAACGGGTCCCACGCCGAGGTCGTGCGGCAGGCCCTCGTCGACGCCCTCGGGGTCGACGCCCGCGTCGAGGGGGTGCCCCACGACCTGGGGACGGCACCGGCAGGAGGCGGTGCACAGGCCACCTCGCAGCCGGCGAGCGCCGCACCGGCTGCGCCCCAGTCGTCGTCGGCGGGCCCCCCTCCGGAGGCCACCTCGGCTGGAGCCCCGACGGGGGCGCCGGTGGCAGACGTGGGGGTGCCCGCACCGGCCGGTGGGCCGGCGGGCGCCGACTGGGGAAGTGCGCCGGCGAGCGCAGCCTCGGCGCCGGCCTGGGCGACGGCACCCGCTCCCGAGCCCGCCCCGGCGCCGAGCCCGCCGGCGGAGCCCGACGACTCCTCGGTGAGCGACGACGACGAGGACATCATCGACGCGGGTGCGGCCGGCCCCGCGGTCATCGAGCGCATCCTCGGCGGCACCGTCATCCGCGAGGAGTGACGGCGACCCGCATGCCGGTGCTGCCGACCGCGGCCGCCGGGGCGTAGGGTCGAGGCGTGTACGAAGGTGTGGTCCAAGACCTGATCGACGAGCTCGGGCGGCTGCCCGGGGTCGGCCCCAAGAGTGCCCAGCGGATCGCCTTCCACCTCTTGCAGGCGGACCCGCAGGACGTCCAGCGGCTCGTCCAGACGCTCAGCGAGGTCAAGGACAAGGTCGCCTTCTGCGAGACCTGCGGCAACGTCGCGGAGGGGCCCCAGTGCCGGATCTGCGCCGACCCGCGGCGCGATGCCAGTGCCATCTGCGTCGTCGAGGAGCCCAAGGACGTCGTCGCCATCGAGCGCACCCGCGAGTTCCGGGGGCGCTACCACGTGCTCGGCGGGGCCATCAGCCCCATGGACGGCGTCGGCCCGGACGACCTGCGCTTCACCGAGCTCATGGCGCGCCTGTCCGATGGGACCGTCGCCGAGGTGATCATCGCGACCGATCCCAACCTCGAGGGCGAGGCCACCGCCTCCTACACGGCGCGACTGCTGTCCCCCTTCGACATCCGGGTCACGCGACTCGCCTCCGGCCTGCCGGTCGGCGGCGACCTCGAGTACGCCGACGAGGTCACGCTCGGGCGTGCCTTCGAAGGGAGGAAGCTGCTCAATGCCTGACGAGACCACGCTGCTCGCGGACGAGTGCGCCGCCGAGGCCCGCAGCTGGCTGGCGGCCGTGGCGGAGATCGCCTCGGGTGCCGCGCCGGAGAGCGCCATCCCGCTCCTGCTGCTCACGACGAGCCAGATCCAGCTCGTCGGGGCCCGGCTCGGGGCGATCGCCGACGTCGTCCTCGACGAGCGCTTCGAGCGTGACCCCGGCCCTGACACCGAGCTCGACCCGCTGCGGGAGGGGCTGTCCCGGCTCCTCGACGGCGTCGACGAGTACGCCGACGTCGTCGACCCCGTCACCTCGGTCGAGACCACCCGCGGGTCGCTGAGCAACGACCTCGCAGTCGTCGCGGCCGCCCTCGCACACGGTCTGGCGCACCACGACGCCGGTCGCACCGTCGAGGCCCTGTGGTGGTGGCAGTACAGCTATCTCGCCGACTGGGGTGACCGCGCGGCGATGGCCGTCCGGGTCCTGCAGACCCTGCTCGCCCACCTGCGTCTCGACGCCGACCCGGAGGTCGTCGGCGAGGCGGAGTTCGACGCCCTCCACGGGTGAGCCTCGTCGCGTCCCGTGGACGTGAGTCGGTCTGGGAGGCTCGGGTCGTTATCCTCGAGGGGTCGTGCCGGCCCGTGCCCGGGCCGGACCCGCGAGACCATCACGGAGATGTCCCTTGAGCCTGGTTGTCCAGAAGTACGGCGGTTCGTCGCTCGCTGATGCCGAGAGCATCAAGCGCGTGGCGCACCGCATCGTCGAGACGAAGAAGGCGGGCCACGACGTGTGCGTCGTCGTCTCGGCCATGGGAGACACCACCGACGAGCTGCTCGACCTCGCGGAGCAGGTGAGCCCCGTCCCGCCGCCGCGCGAGATGGACATGCTGCTCACCGCGGGTGAGCGGATGTCGATGGCTCTCGTCGCCATGGCCATCGCCGACCTGGGGCACAGCGTGCGCTCCTTCACGGGGAGCCAGGCGGGTGTCATCACCGACACCGCCCACGGCAAGGCCAAGATCATCGACGTCACCCCGGGCCGCATCACCGAGGCCCTCGGCAAGAAGCACATCGTCATCGTCGCCGGCTTCCAGGGCGTGAGCCAGGGGACCAAGGAGATCACCACGCTCGGTCGTGGTGGCTCCGACACGACGGCCGTGGCCCTCGCCGCAGCGCTCGAGGCGGACGTCTGCGAGATCTACACCGATGTCGACGGCATCTTCACCGCCGACCCGCGCATCGTCAGCACCGCGCACAAGATCGACCGCATCTCCCACGACGAGATGCTCGAGCTCGCCGCGAGCGGCGCCAAGGTGCTCCATCTGCGGTGCGTCGAGTACGCGCGCCGTTCCAACATCCCCATCCACGTGCGTTCGTCCTTCTCCTCGAAGGAGGGCACGTGGGTCCTGCCCCCCGACGCTGAAGGAGCCGAGGACATGGAAGAACCGATCATCGCGGGTGTCGCCCACGACAGCAGCGAGGCCAAGATCACCGTCGTCGGGGTCCCCGACCAGCCGGGGCGCGCCGGCCAGATCTTCACGACCATCGCCGAGGCGCAGGTCAACATCGACATGATCGTGCAAAACGTGTCCGAGGCGGACACGGGCCGCACCGACATCTCCTTCACCCTGCCGATGAGCGACGGCCAGGTCGCCGTCGAGGCCCTCATGCGCACCAAGGAGGAGGTGGGCTTCGAGTCGATCCAGTACGACGACCAGATCGGCAAGCTCTCCCTCGTCGGTGCCGGCATGCGCACCAACCCCGGCGTCTCGGCGACCTTTTTCAAGGCGCTCGCCGACGCGGGCATCAACATCGAGATGATCTCGACCTCGGAGATCCGGATCTCCGTGGTGACCCGCGCCGACCAGCTCGACGACGCCCTGCGGGCGCTCCACACGGCCTTCGACCTGGACTCCGACGAGGGCGAGGCCGTCGTCTACGCGGGCACGGGTCGGTGACCGCCTCCCCGTCGCCGTCCACCGGGCCGACCCTGGCCCTGGTGGGGGCGACGGGGCGCTTCGCGGAGGCCATCGTCTCCGCACTCGCCCTGCGTGACGACCGCTGGGGCGCCATCCGCCTGCTCGCACCGGGCGTCACGACCCGGACCCTGGGCGTGCGCGGTCGGGAGCAGCAGATCGAGGTGCTCCGCGAGGACTCCTTCGAGGGCGTCGACGTCGCCCTCTTCAACCTCGCCCCCGAGATCACGCCCGAGTGGGCGGCCCGAGCCGTCGCGGCCGGAGCCGTCGTCGTCGACGCCAGCGCGGCCCACCGGGGCGACCCGGACGTCCCGCTCGTCGTGCCGGGCATCAACTCCCACCTCGTCGCCGAGCGGCCCAAGGGCATCATCGCCCTGCCGGGGCCGGTGACCTGGGGGCTCATCGACGCCGCGCACGTGCTGCACCAGGGCTGGGAGCTGCAGCACCTCGTCGTCACCGGTCTCATCGCGGCGGTGTCGAAGTCCGACGCCGGCGTGGCCCGCCTGCGCGAAGAGCTGCACACCGTCGCCGCCGAGCCGATGATCGGCCAGCACCCGGGCGACGTGCGTGCGGCGGTCTCCGACCTGCCGGTCGGCTCTCCCTTCCCCGCGCCGTTGGCGCTCAACGTCATCCCCTGGGTCGGCCAGCCCGACGAAGGGGGCTTCACCTCCGCCGAGCTGTCCGTCGGTGCGGAGGTGCGCAAGGTCCTCGGGCTGCACGAGAGCGTCCCGGTGGTCGCCACGCTCGTCCAGGTGCCGGTCGTCCTCGCGCACTCCATGGCGCTGCACGCCCGCTGCGCGCGGCCGGTGGCGATCGACAAGGTGCGTCAGGCCTGCGTCGCGGCTCCCTCTCTCGTGCACCTCGACGAGCAGACCGGCGAGGTCCCGACGCCGGTGGACAGCGTCGGCATCGACCCGCGGTTCGTCGGGCGGATCCGCCAGCCGAAGGGGGCGGGCCACCACGTCGACCTCTTCGTCAGCGCGGACACCACCCGTCGCGGGGCGAGCGCGATGCTGCTCGTCGCCGAGCTCGTGGCGGACGAGGTCCGCGCCGGCTGACCCGCCGCGCGGCCGCGGCGTCGCCGCGTCGTGACCCGCACGCAACCGACGCGTCACCCTGCGCGTCAACACTGGTGATGACGGATCGGTCTCGGTCCGGGAACGATCACGCCGTGTGACTTGTGTGACTGGTGTGGTCAGAGTGAATGTGAGCACCACGTACACTTGTGGCGGGGACAGCACGGAAGGACAGGGGTCAGCACGTGGACCAGCACTCGGACGACACTCCGGTCACCTACCGGGTCGTGGGTTTCGACGAGCTCGAGGGTGCAGCCGCCGAGCACTATCGTCGCCAGCGTCGCCGTCGCCTCCTCCTCTTCGTCACCCTGCCCGGCCTCGTCCTGGGCACGGCCACGGTCGCGACCGCCTACGGCACCGGTCTCATCGGCAGCGAGACCCCCACGTGCGCCCCGATCGTCGAGCCGGCACCCGAGCGCGACTCCTTCGACATCCAGCTGCTCAACAGCAACGACACCGACGGGCTGGGCACCGACGTCGCCCGAGAGCTGACCCTGCGCGACTTCTCGATCACCTCGGTCGGCAATGCGGACAGCTCGGTCTACGTCAAGGGCGCGGCCACGATCTACTACGGCCCCGAGGGCCGCGACAACGCGCTGCTCCTCCAGAAGCAGATCCCGGGCTCCAAGGTCTGGAACGACGCGCGCCCCGGTGACAGCGTGCAGCTCGTCCTGGGCTACGGCTTCGACAAGCTCGTCTCCGAGCCGGAGCCGCCGCTGCCCGCGCCCTCCGAGATCACCCTCAACGTCTACAACACGACGTGGCAGGAGGGCCTGGCCTCCGAGGTGGCGGGTGATCTCAAGGACCGCGGCTTCAAGGTCAAGGCCACCGGCAACGACCCGAAGATGAGCTTCCTCGAGGACGAGGTCGCGATCATCCGCTTCGGCCCGGAGGGGCAGCGCGCTGCCAAGCGCCTCGCCCAGCAGGTCGAGGGTGTCCAGCTGCAGAAGGACGACCGCACGACCAACAAGGTCGACCTCGTCCTCGGCAACAAGTGGGACGACCTCAAGCCGGCCTCGCAGGTCCCGGAGGTCAAGCCCTACGTCCGCCCGGCCGAGACGATCCAGAAGCCCTGCACGCCCGAGGGCTCGTGACGGTCCGGACCGTCGCGCTCCTCACCTCCGGGGGGCTCGCGCCGTGCCTCTCCTCGGCGGTGGGGGCACTCATCGAGGAGTACACCCGGGTCGCGCCCGACGTGCGCATCATCGGCTACCTCGACGGGTACGCAGGCCTGCTCACCGGCCGGCACGTCGAGATCACCGACGAGGTGCGGGCCGCCGCGACCCGGCTGCACGCCTTCGGTGGGTCCCCGCTCGGCAACTCCCGGGTCAAGCTGACCAATGCCGCCGACGCCGCCCGGCGCGGCCTCGTGCCGGAGGGGGCCGACCCCCTTCGGGTGGCGGCGGACCAGCTCGTGGCCGACGGAGTCGACGTGCTGCACACCATCGGTGGCGACGACACGAGCACGACGGCCGCAGACCTCGCGGCGCATGTGTCCGACGAGGGCCACGAGCTGCAGGTCATCGGTCTGCCCAAGACGATCGACAACGACATCGTGCCGATCCGGCAGAGCCTCGGCGCCTGGACTGCGGCCGAGCAGGGGGCACTCTTCGCCCGCCACGTCATCGCAGAGCACTCCTCCAGCCCGCGCATGCTCGTCGTCCACGAGATCATGGGCCGCCACAGCGGCTGGCTCACCGCGGAGACCGCGCGGCGCTACCGGGCTGACCTCGCCTCGCGTGAGTTCGTCCCGGGCATCGGCAACGACCCCCGCCGGTGGGACGTGCACGCCGTGTACGTGCCCGAGCTCGACCTCGACCTCGAGGCCGAAGGGAGGCGACTGCGGGCCGTCATGGACGAGCTCGACTGTGCCAACGTCTTCGTCGCCGAGGGTGCCGGCGTCGACGAGATCGTGGCCTCCCTCGAGGCGGATGGCGCCGACGTGCCGCGCGATGCCTTCGGGCACGTCAGCCTCGACGAGATCGATCCGGGGGAGCGGATCGCGGACGCCCTGGCCGACCGGGTCGGCGCGGACAAGTCGAAGGTGTGGAAGTCGGGCTACTTCGCCCGCTCCGCCGCGCCCAACGCCGAGGACCGTGACCTCATCGCCCGCAGCGCCGAGCTCGCCGTCCGGGCGGCCCTCGACGGTGGATCAGGCGTCGTCGGCCAGGACGAGGAGCGCGCCGACGAGCTGCGCCTCATCGAGTTCGAGCGGATCGCCGGTGGCGGTGCCTTCGACCCCGCCACCCCCTGGTTCGCCGACCTGCTGCACGACATCGGCCAGCCCCACGCCGACTGAGGTCGAGCCACGGCGGGGCGCGCCGTAGAGCGGAGGCAGGGTGGGGGTCGGCCCGACTCATGGGAAAGTCCGGACCTGCAGGCCAAGGCGACATCGCAGGCCGACCAGTCCGGACTTTTCCTTAGGGCCACCCCCAGCCCTGCCTCCGCGGAACCCGCTGCACGCGACCCCTAGCCCTCGTGCTTGCGCCGCAGCGACCACATCTGGGGCGAGCGCTCGAGCTCGACGGCGACCTCCCACGGCACGCCGCCCGGCGCGGTCTCGCGGCGGAAGCTGCGGACGAGGCGGCGGGCGAGCCCGGGGTCGGCGGCGACGCGAGAGGCGGTGTCGCGAGCGGCCTGCTCGACCTCGTCGTCCTCGTGGGCGGACCACGCGAGTCCGAGCTCGACGGCGCGCTCGCCGCGCACCTCCTCGCCGAAGAGGCCCATCGCGGCGGCGGTCTCGCGGCCGGCGGTGCGGTGCAGCAGGGACAGGTGGCCGCCGCCGGGGTGGAGGCCGATCTGGACGAAGCCCGGCAGGAGCCGGGCACTCGTCGAGACGATGCGCAGGTCGGTGGCCAGGGCGAGGTTGAGCCCTGCGCCCACGGCGGCGCCGCGCACGGCGGCGATCGTCGGCAGCTCGATGGTGCCGATCGTCGTGAAGGCCGCGTAGACGGTCTCGAGGTTGCGGTAGGCGGTGTCCTCGACGGGGTCGCGGCCGACGTCGGCGAGGACCTCGCGCACGGCACCTGCGCAGAAGTGGCGGCCGCCGGTGACGACGACCGCGCCGACCTCGGGGTCGGCCTCGGCCGTGCGCGCAGCGTCGATGAGCTCGCGGGACATCTCCACGGACAGGGCATTGCGCCGGTCAGGTGCGTCGAGCGTGATCGTCGCGATGTGCTCGGCGACGGCGTACTGGACCTCGGTCACGGGATCTCCTTCGTGTAGAACCATCGGCCGCCACGTCGGGTGAACTCGCTCCGCTCGGCGAGCTGGCCCCCTTCGTGCCGGGCGACGAAGTCGACGACGCCGGTGGAGTCGTCGGGGCCGCCGGCGACCACCTCGCGGACCTCCAGCCCCAGCCAGCGGGTGTCGTCGAGGTGCACCTCGGGGGGCCGGGTCCGGCCGTCCCAGGTGCGCCAAGGTGCTCGGCGTTGCCGTAGACGTGGGCGGTGTAGCGGCTGCGCATGAGCTGCTCGGCGGTCTCGGCCTGGCCTTCGCTCGCCAGCAGCGGGCCGCAGCACGAGGCGAAGGGGGAGCCGGTGCCGCAGGGGCAGGGGTCGGCGCTCATGCCTGCAGGCTAGTCAGTCGCGCAGCGCGGTGCTGCGGATGTGCTCGGCGAGGGCCGCCTCGAGGGCCGGGCCGTCACCGGCCTCGAGCAGGTCGACGAGGTGGTCGTGCTCGCGGGCCAGCGCGACCATGTGGCGCTGCGGGGTGGGCTGCCCGAGCCGGGCGAGCCGGACGAAGGCGCCGAGCTGGTCGAGCAGGCGCAGCAGGGTGGGCATGCCGGCGGCCTCGGCGAGCGCGCGGTGGAAGGCCTCGTCGGCCTCGAGGAAGGCGGCGACGTCGCCCCCCTTCGCCTCGCGGCGTTGGCGGCTCACGAGCCCGCGGAGCCGGTCGAGGTCGTCGTCGGTGCGGTGCTCGCAGGCCGACTCGGCGGCGGTGCACTCCAGGGCGACGCGCAGGGAGGTCACCTCGCGGCGGTGCTCGGGCGAGACGTCGACGACCCGCAGCTGGCGGCGCGGCCCGGGGACGAGCAGGCCCTCGCTCGTCAGCGCGCGCAGGGCCTCCCGCACCGGGGTGCGGGAGACCTCGTGCCCCTGCGCCGTGGCCACCTCGTCGACGGGGTCACCGGGGGCGAGGCGACCGCTCAGGATGTCGTCGCGCAGGGCGGCGAGCAGTCGGCCGGCCTTGGTCTCGGTCGACGGGGTGGTGGTCACGCGGGGACCCTACTTGGCGAAGATCTGCGACTCGTCCGCGAAGGCCTTGAACTCCATGGCGTTGCCGGCGGGGTCGAGGAAGAACATCGTCCACTGCTCGCCGGACTGGCCCTCGAAGCGCAGGTAGGGCTCGATGACGAAGGTGGCTCCTGCCGCCTTCATCTTGCCGGCCAGGTCGTGGAAGTCATCGTACGACAGCACGGCTCCGAAGTGGGGCACGGGGACCTGGTGGTCGTCGACGGGGTTGTGCCCGGCCGGTCCGGGGGAGCCGGCGGCGGTCTGGTGGGTGACGACCTGGTGGCCGTAGAAGTTCCAGTCCACCCAGAGGGTGTCGGAGCGACCCTCCTCGAGGCCGAGGACGCCGCCGTAGAACTCGCGGGCCTTGGTGATGTCGTCGACGGGGATGGCCAGATGGAAGCAGGGGCGTGCGGTCATGGGAAGGGTCCTCCTCGGGACGTCGGTGCGCTCAATGTATACAAGTGGTGGGCTTGTATGCAATCCCGAGGAGGATCCGGCTGGGGGGTCGGGCCGGCGGTCAGCCGGCCGCGACGGTGGGTGTGGTGTGGCCCGCTCGCACCTCCCGGCGCAGGATCTTGCCGGTCGGGCCCTTGGGCAACTCCTCCCGGCGCGCAGCGTCACCGACGCGGCCACCTCCTCGCCGAGGCGTCGTGCGGACCCCCACGACGGCGGCCTCGGTGACGTCGGGGTGGGCGTAGACGACCTCCTCGATCTCGCGGGGGTAGACATTGAAGCCTCCGCGGATGATGAGGTCCTTCTTGCGGTCGACGATCGTGTAGACGCCTTCCTCGTCGCGCACGGCCAGGTCGCCGGTGTGCAGCCACCCGTCGACGATCGTCGTGGCGGTCACCTCGGGCAGCCCCCAGTAGCCCTTCATGACGTTGGGCCCCTTGATGAGGATCTCGTCGACCTCGCCGTCGGGCAGCGAGGCGCCGGTCTCGTCGGCGATGCGCAGCTCGACATCGCGCACCGGCACGCCGATCGAGCCGGCCCGGCGCGGTGTGTGCGGGTGGTTGAAGCAGGGCCCTTGAAGAGACTCGGGAAGGCGGCCGGGATGATGACCTCGTCCACGGTGTCGGCAGGAGGGCTCCCTCTTCGACTTTGCCGGCCCACTGCCGGCGTGTGTCGATGACTAGGAAGCCCAAGGCGGAGGCCATGTAGAGCGACGTGGTGTGCTGCTGCGGTGGGTGCGTGACCGCCCTCGCTCGCGTTGGCTCGCACTCGTCGTCACGGCCGAGGGGGAGGAGCTGCGCCTCGAAGTCGTCGACGCCGGCGCCCTGGCACCCGTGGAGTCCGACCCCAACCGGGCGCTCTCGCGGGACGCCGCTCTCCTTCGCAGCCTCCGTCGGCTTGGGTGATGTGTGCTTCGCCGACCTGCGCCTACCGCCTGGCGGTGAACTTCAAAGTGGCTCCGACCGCGAAGAACAGGATGCCGGGCACGCCCAGGGCTGGCAGGGCGAAAATGAGCCATCCCGACACGTCCGGCTGCGGTTGCACGCCGAGGCTGAGCGCTGTACCCAACGCGCCACCGGCCAGCAGGCTGCCCACTCCGAAGAGGACGTCGGCCACCTGTGTCGAGGGGGCTGCAAGGTGGAGAGTTAGCGCGGCCTGGGCCACGTACTCCTGGCTGACTGCGCCAGCGCGTGCCCGGGTAGCGATCGCCTCAGCCTCGGAATACAACGCATCTGCGTGTCGGGTGAGTGCGGCCAGAGCCTCCCGGTCGGCGCCTTCGGTCCACCCCATGTCGGCGGGCCCCTTAGCCATCATTGGCACCCCGCTTCGACGCGACCGTCGCTGCCCACGCTTGTCGCGCAGCTTTCGCCGACCGAGAGGGCGTGTTCGTAGTCGGCTCATCGAGCTGAACGGCGCGCCAGGTCACTGCAAAGGCCACTAGCCCCGAAACTGGGATCGCCCAGTCGAGGAGAGCGACTGGCTCGGTTAGGGAACCGCGCTCAGCCCAGGTTCCCATCACCCCAGCAGTCGTCGAGCCGACCACAGCGGCGACCATCGCCAAGTACCCGCGACGCTGGCTGCGTCGCTCATCGGCCTGGCGTTCGACGGTCGTTTCTATCGTGACCCCGTTCTCGTTGAGGCGCTTCAGCACGTCCTCGACTTCCGAGCCCGTCAGATCGAACTGAACCTCAATCTCTGGAAGCCGGTTGCGCCCCTCATCCCCTAGCGGACGTTGAGGAGGTGAAGCGCCCCAGGTTCTG
>NZ_PIPF01000008.1:0-10647 GCF_004025845.1 Janibacter hoylei PVAS-1 | reverse complement strand
CCAACCCGGGGCGATCCAGTGGCTGAGCGGAACGGGCCACCGTTGTCGGCCACCAACGTGATGGGCACGACCTCCCCGGTGACGGGGTCGGTGAGGTACTCCAGCAGGTCCAGCCCCTCAGGCAGCATCGAGGCCGCCTCCGCCAGCGCGAGCTCGACCGCGGCGACCGCGTCGTGCTTGTTCGCGGTCGGTGACCAGTGCCACCCGAACTCGTACTTGGACCAGTAGTCCGCGATCCCCGCGACTCGCCAGGTCCCGCCCGTGGCGGTCTCGTACTCGGAGAAGTCGAACTGTCAGACCATGTTCGGACCCGTCGGGGTCTTGGCGAACGCGGCCTTGCGCTGCTGGGCCAGGTCACGACGTTCCCGCTGGTAGTCCGCCTTCAGCAACAACCCGGCGTCGTCCAGGATTCGCGCCGTGGTCGACATCGACACCCGGTGGCCGCCGTGGCGGGCCATGGCCCAGATCTTGCGGTGGCCCCACGCGGCGTGCTTGGCCGCCAGGCCAGCGATCACCTCCCGGGATGCCTCGCGGGCCGGCTGCGGTCAGGGCCCCTTGGCGGGGCGCCCGGCGCGGGCGTGGGCCTGCCAGCGACGGTAGGTCCGTTCGGGGATGCCGACCAGTGCGCAGAACCTCGTGGTCGGCATCCCCGCCTCGGTACGGATTACCTCGAGGTCCTCGAAGGGCCCAGGCGGCCCTCAGCGCTCTTCTTCCACACCCGCGCCTCAAGATGGGCCTCACCCAATGCGGTGGTCAGCTCGGCGATCTCCGCCTCCAGCTGCTCCTCCCGGGTCGAGGGACCGGTCCGGCCCGAGGCCAGCGCGGTTCGTCCCGCCTCCAGGAACTCAGCCTTCCAGCGGCCGATCGACTGCTCGGAGACCTTCTCCTTGCGCGCCGCTTCGGCGATGCTCATCTCGCCTGCCAAGACACTCAGCACGATCCTGGTCTTCTTCTCTCGCCGGGATCACAGGTGGTCGACCCATAGGCCATCTCCTCCTCGGTCACGCCGATCATGCCCTCATAACCGGTCTGCCAAGAAGTTTGAGACGCGACAGCAGCAACAAACAGCAAGTTGTCTGCCACTTGCTGCATCAGGAGCGCTCTCCAGATGCTAAGCCCCCAAGCACTTCAGGAACGCGACACTAGAGCAGCAACGGCCCCTCTAGAGCCGTCCACAGGGTGCCGGCAACGATCCCGAGGGCCAGGCTCGCGGTGGCGGCGACACCGGCGGTGGCGGCAGCCCAGGCGTCCCCGCCCGTGCGGCGACGGGTCGCGGATTCCTGGGTGGGGCGGGCGAAGACGGGACCGAACCAGCGGAGGTAGTAGAAGAGGCTGAGCAGGCTGTTGAGCATCACGAGCAGGGCCAGCCAGCTGTGTCCACCGTCCCAAGCGGCGGTGGCGGTGGTGAGCTTGCCGACGAACACGGCCGTCGGTGGGGTGCCCACTAGGCCGAGCAGTGCGACGAGCAGGGCGAGTGCGAGCCCGGGGCGTTCGTGGACCAGCCCGCGGTAGGCGGTCAGGTCTCGGCGCTCGGGAAGGGCCGCGGTGACCGCGAAGGCGGCCACGTTGGTCAGGGCGTAGGCGGCGAGATAGAACAGCAGTGAGGGCAGGGCGAGGTCACTGCGGCCGGCGGCGGCCACAGGAACGAGGAGGAACCCGACCTGGGCCACGGTCGACCAGCCCAGCAGCCGGCGGGGATCACGCTGCCAGTAGGCGGCGAGGTTGCCCAGGAACATCGAGGCCGTGGCCAGGGCTGCCGTGACGATCAACCATGTCTCGTTCCCGGCAGAGATCGTGGCCACGAACCGGTAGATGGCCACCAGTGCTCCGATCTTGGGCACGGTGGTGAGGAAGGTCGCGGCGGTCACGCCGGTGCCTTGTGCGGCGTCGGGGATCCAGAAGTGGACGGGCGCTCCGCCGGCCTTGAACAGCAGCCCGGTGAGCACGCACAACACGCCCGCGCCCACGGCTGCGGCCGGGGCGCCAGGTAGTTCGTCTTTGAGCTGGGCGTAGTCGGTGGCGCCGGTCAGGGCGTAGAGGAGGGTGACCCCGAGCATGAGCAGGATCCCGGACAGCGCACCCATGAGGTAGGTCTTCATGGCGGCCTCGGCCCCTGAGCGACCGCCGGTCAGGCCCACGATCCCGTACAGGGGGATGCTGGCCAGGAGGAATCCGACGATGAGCACGAGCAGGTCGGTGGTCGCGGCCAGGACCATGACCCCGGTGGTGGCGAAGAGCAGCAGGGCGTAGGTGTCGGACTCCCGGGGGGCGTCGGCGATCTCTCCGGAGGCCACGCCCAGGACCAGCAGGGTGGCCAACGCGGCGATCACCCGGGCGGCGCCGGTGGCGGTGTCCACGGCGGAGGTTCCCGAGAATGCGGTCTGCGCGGGCCCGGCCATGGCCAGGGCCGCCGCGGTCGCGGCACCCAGTAGCGCCAGGGCGGCCACGGCGCGGGCGATCCACTGCCGATGTCTGGGCAGGAACGAGCCGCCCAGCAGGACGATCAGGCCACCGAGGAAGGTGAGGATCTCCGGGAGCAACAGTTCGGGGCGCATCTGCATCGAGGCGTCCACGGTTACCTGCCGACCAGGTCGACAAGGGCGGCCGAGGCCGGCTCGATGACCCCGAGCAGTAACTGCGGCAGGACGCCGATGAGCAGGGACAGGGCCAGCAGTGGGCCGATCGACCACAGCTCTCGACCGTGCAGGTCCGCGAACCCGGGCGACTGGCCCTGCGTGGGGCCGGTGAAGACTCGCTGCAGCGCTAACAGGAACAGGGCGGCAGTGACGAGGATGCCCGGCAGAGCGATCGCGGTGACCGGGGCGACGGCGATGCTGCCGGCAAAGATCTGGAACTCAGCGATGAACCCGGACAACCCGGGCAGGCCCAACGAGGCGAACGCCGCGATCGCGAACAGTGCCGCGAAACGCGGCGCGGGTGTAGCCAGGCCACCGTAGGCACCCATGTCGTAGGTGCCGGCGCGGGTGCGCATCACCCCGGCCAGGAGGAAGAGCGCGGCGGCGATCAGCCCATGGCTGACCATCTGCACAACCGCGCCGGTGACGGCCACTGAACGGGCCTGGGCGGTGTCACCGGCGATGAGGCCGACCGCGCCCAGGGCCAGGACGATGTAGCCCATGTGGTTCACGGAGGTGTAGGCGATCATGCGTTTGAGGTTGGTCTGGGCCAGTGCCACGAATGCTCCGTACAGCACCGAGACGATGCCGACCACCACGATCACCCAGGCCCATGCCCGCCACGCCTCGGGCAGGATCGGCATGGCGATGCGCACGAAGCCATAGGTGCCCATCTTCAGCAGCACCCCGGCCAGCACCGCCGAGCCGGTGGCCGGGGCGTCGGTGTGGGCGGGGGGCAGCCAGGTGTGGAAGGGCACGGTGGGGGTCTTCACGGCCAGACCCACCAGGATCGCCGCCAGCACCAGCCCTCCGGCCAGCGGGCTGTCCTCCAGCGGCGTGGCCGCGACGAGCTCGGGGATGTCGAAGGTGTGGGGATCCGAGGCCACGTACAGGCCGATGAAGCCCAGCAGCAGGGCGAGGGACCCCAGGAAGGTGTAGAGGAAGAACTTCAGTGCCGAACGGGCGGCATTCCCGTGACCCCACCCAGCGATGACGAAGTACATGCCCACGATGGACAGATCGAAGAAGACGAAGAACACGATGAGGTCGGCAGCCACGAACACCCCGAGACTCACGCCCTGCAGGAACAGGAACAGAGCCGTCTGCGCGCGGGGCCGCTCACCGTCCCGAAGAGCGTAGACGGCGCACGCGAGGAAGATGACCGCCGTCATGGCCACCAGCGGCAACGAGAGCCCGTCCACGCCGACGTGGTAGCTGCTGCCGACCCCCGGGATCCACGGCACCTGCTCCTCGAATGCCAACCCGTTCGGCCCCGGATCCTCATACCCGGCCCAGAGGACGCCGACGAGCACCACCTCCACGGCGCTGACCGCGACCCACACCCACCGCGCGGCCGCGGCGCCGAGCGAGGGAACCGCAGCCACGACTACGGCGACGGCCAGGGGAAGGAAGACGATCAGACTCAGCATGCTCAACCCATCACGGCGTAGACGGACCAGACCACGGCGCCGGCGGCCAGCACCGCGACGGTCTGGAGGAAGTATTGGTGGATGGCCCCTGTCTGCGGGGCCCGCGCCAGGTGCCCGAGTCGGCGAACCCGGCCGGCGATAGCCGACACGACCCGGTCCAGGACGTGGTCATCGACGCGGGCAGCTGACCGCGCCAGCATGAGGACCGACCCGGCCACGGCATTCACGGCCCGGTCCAGGACGTGGTCGTCGACGCGGGCAGCTGACCGCGCCAGCATGAGGACCGATCCGGCCACGGCATTCACGGCCCGGTCCAGGACGTGGTCGTCGAACCGCGTCAGAGCGTGCGCCACGGTCAAGGACGGGCGCACCACGACGGCCTGCGCCGCCGCTTCCAGCCCCAGCCACCGCCGAGCCCACCTCGGCGCGGGGGCACGCACTCGCAGCATCAGCAGCACCACGACCACTGCGATCACGGCAGAGACGGCCAGCTCGACGGTCGGGATCTGAGCGTGGCCGCCCAGGGCGCCGGCGAGCATGCCACTGATCGGAGGCAGGGCGAGCACACCCAGCACGACCGCGCCAACGGCAAACACGACCAGCGGGGCCTGCTCCCAGGCGCCTACCTCGCCGGCGTCGTCGGCCCGCGCTTCGGCGCGGGCACCGCGCCGCCAGATCGCCCACAGGGCCTTGCCGGCATAGGCGGCCGACAATGCCGCGGCGACCAGTCCTGCAGCGTAGAGCCACGGGGATGACTCGAGCGCGGCCGTGAGCACAGCATCCTTGGTCGCCCACAGGGACAACGGTGCGATCCCGGCCAGAGCCAGCGCCGCCACGCTCGCGGCCACCCCCACGACCGGCCACCGACGGGCGACACCCCGCAGTTGCCTAAGGTCCTCGCTCCCCAACGCGGTCAGCCAGGCGCCCGCAGCCAGGAACAGCAGTGCCTTGACCGAGGCGTGCGCCACCAAGTGGGCGACGCCGCCACTGACCGCGCCGACACCGGCAGCGAGCACCACGAAGCCCAGCTGGGCGGCCGTGGAAGCGGCCAACAACTGCTTGAGATCCCGCTGTGCCAACGCCACGAGCCCCATGAGCGCCGCCGTGAGCACGCCGACCCACGCGGTCAGCGGCCCGGCCCACCCGGTCGCGGCCAGCAGGGGCTCCACGCGCAACAGCAGGTAGCCACCCATGGCGACCATCGCTGCGGAGTGCAGCAGCGCGCTGACCGGGCTGGGTCCTTTCATTGCTCCGGAGAGCCAGAAGGAGAAGGGCAGCTGCGCTGCCTTGCCCAGTGCCGCCACCAGGATCCCGGCGGCGGCGACATCCCGCCACGGCCCTTGGGCGGCCGGCAGGTCGGCCAGGGCCATGCCCGTCCCGCCGGCCAGGGCGGCGCCCGCGGCGACGTAGAGGCCCAAGTCAGCTGTGCGCGTCGTGATGAAGGCAGTGAGGCCTGCTGAGACACGGTCAACATCTCGCCACCAGAAGCCGATCAGGGCGTAGGAAGTCGCGCCCATCACCTCCCAGGCGAACAGCAGCGCCGGGATGCTGGCGGCGGTCGCCGTGACCAGGGCGGCCGCCGCGAAGATGAGCATCAGCCCGTGGAAGCGACCCCGGGACTCCCGAATGTTCCCGGCCGAGAAGACGAGGACCAGGAAGGTCACGGAGGCGATCATCGGCACGACCAGCGCCGCGAGGGCATCGACGTCCAGCGCGAAGTCAGCGCCAACGACGAAGGGGTAGGACACGGCCGGCCGCGCCAGCGCAGTGGCGAACGCCAAGACAGTCGCGAGCCCGGAGGTCACCAGCGCGATCGGTACCGCACCGCGGCGCGGGCGGGCGAGGGCGAGCACGCCGCCCACCGTGGCCGGGAGCACCACCATCGCCAGCAGGACGGCCTGGGGCCCGCTCATCCGGACAGCTCCTCAGCCATGTCGGTCATGTCCGTCTGGCGCCGTCGGTGCAGCAGCGTGGCCACCGCGAAGCCCATGGCCATCTCCACCGTCATCGCGGCCAGCACCACCAGCAGCAAGACCTGCCCGGTCGGATCCGGGGCCAAGAAGAACCAGAACCCGGCGGCAGCCAGGAGCACCCCGTTGATCATCAGCTCCAAGCCCATCATCACCATCACCACGACCTGCTGGGACAGGGCGCCATACAGGCCCACCGCGAACAGGGCGGCAGCCACCACCAGCACAGCCTCGAGGGTCACCGGCCCACACCCCCCGGCTGGGGATCGTCGGCCGGGCGGCGGCGCAGATCATCGCCGAACCGGTCATAGCGGCTGCGGTGGGCAGCCAGGACCACCCCGGCCACGATGGTCGCGACCATGACCGGACCCAGCACGGCCATGACCAACATCTTCTCGCCCATGATCTCCAGACCGAGCGCGCGGGTGAGATCCTCGGGAACGGCGCCACGGCGCTGTGGCCAGGGGATGAGCAGCGCACCACTGGCCAGCAGCACGAAGGCTCCGACCGATGCACCAATCGCCGTCTTCTTCCCGTGGGTCATGTCCATGGGCATCAGCGCGGGATTCATCCCCATGAACATCACCATGTAGATGGCCATCACCGCCATCTCCATCACCATCATCAGGATCGTGATGAGCCCCAGGTAGCCCTGCTCCAGCAGGAGGATCTGCACTCCCACGGCGATGAACGACAGGGCCAGGGCGTACGTGGCTCGTGCCATGGAGTCCACCACGAACACGGCCACGCCCGCGGCCACGGCCACCACGGCCAGCACCCAGAACGCCACTCCGGTCAGCACGGCTCAACCTCCCGACACGACGATGAGGGACACGAGCAGGTCCTGGACCACGACCGCGGGGAGCAGCACCATCCACCCGATCTCCATGAACCGGTCCGGGCGCACCAGCGGAACCTTTCGGCGCAGCCACACCAGCACGGCCAGCACAGCCACGGTCTTGACCAGCACCCAGGCCCAGCCGGGCAACACCGGCCCGGAGCCACCGCCCAGGAACAGCGGCACCGAGAAGGCTGCTCCAGCCGCCAGGAACAGGTAGCGCCCGGCCTGGAAGACGAGACGGTCCACGGCCGAGAGCTCGGCCAGCACCCCACCGGCGATGTCTGCTGCCAGCGCGGGAGCGAACGGTCCCCACACGGAGAACCCCGTCACGCCCACTAGGTAGACGAGGAAGGCCACCGGCATCCACACGACGAACCACAGGCCGTCCTGGGCGGCCACCACATCCCCGACACCCAGGCTGCCGGCGGCGATCGCCGGAGCGACCAGGGCGAACATCAGCGGCAGCTCGTAGGCCAGTCCGTGGGCCAGGAAGCGGTAGCCGCCCACCAGGCTGTGGGTGGAGTTTGCGCCCCACCCGGTCAGCCACACCAGGGCCCAGACCATGACGTCGACGACGTTGAACCACACGATGCCCACATCGGGATCGGCCAGCACCCACCGGCCCATCGGGATGACCGCGACGATCAAGAACGCGCCGATGAACATCCCGGCGCCACCGACTCGCCACAGCAGGGTGTCCGCGGCCACGGTGGTGCGTCGGCGTTGCCGCAACAGCCGCGCAGCGCGGCTCAGTGGCGCGGTCCACCCGCCGCGCACACCCTGCTGCCGGGCCGAGAGCACGGCATCGAGAGTCACCGCGACGTAGGCCAGAGCGCACAGGAGGATGCCGGTCACCACGGCCCACCCCACAGCAACGATCACCATCCCACTCTCAGGCATGCCCCGTCTCCTGGACGGTCGAGAAGGGTTCCAGATTCAAGCTGGCCACGGCCAGACGCACGGTGGCCAGCTCCAACCCGGTCACCAGATGCGGCATCCTCTCCCACGGCACTGCGCCAGACTCCACGGCCGCCGGGACTGCGCCGCCGCACACCTCGCTCCGGAGCCCTTCCACCATGGACGACAGGCGATCGTGGGCGTCTCCCCGGCAACCCTCCGGCAGGCCGTGCCGTGCCAGATCGGACGGATCGAGGACCAGCACCCCCCGCAGGGACCAGCGCAGCAACCACGATCTCCGCACCGTACGGTGCAACCGCTCGACGACATCCCGGGCGGCACCCTGATCGCCACGCACCAGGGCGTCCCGGGCCCGGCGAGCACGCGCCGCCGCGTCATCCGCCCCGGCCAACGCCAGCAGCGCCATGACGCCATCGCACCGCACCGCAGACGCAGGCACCGGTGGGGCCTGGGGCTCCTTGCTGCCGGCCGCCTGGCCCGCACCGTCAACGACGGACGCCGCAGCGTCGACGACGACATCACCTTGCAGCGAGCAGCACAGCACCAGCCCAGCCGGCCAAAACGGAAGCACAGGACCGAGCGGGAGATGCAGGACATCCATCTCCAGACCGTCCCGGTCCTGACCACCTTGGGCCAGCGCGATCCCGGCCGGGGCCATGTCCATTCCGCTATGACCCCCGTGGCCCGCGTGGTCCATGCCCTCGTGGTCCATGGCCTCGTGGTTCATGCCCTCGTGCCCACCGTGGTCCATGCCCTCGTGGCCCGCGTGGTCCATGCCCTCGTGGTCCATGGCCTCGTGGTTCATGCCCTCGTGCCCACCGTGGTCCATGCCCTCGTGGTTCATGCCCTCGTGGCCCATTTGACCGTGGTCCTCAGGAATCCGAGGCTCCTGCGCCCTCTCCCGGGCATCCGCCCGGTGATGCGGGGTATCGAGAAGGAGCGCTGCCGCGTCCTCGAGAGCAGAACCCACAACTGCCGACGAGGCGACGTCGACGCGCACCCGCGGACCGGGCATCTGTTCCCACAGGCGCTGCGCGAGTTCTACCAGCTCGGGACCTGGCACACCGCACACCGCCAGCACGTCCGCATCCGCCGGCGTCCATGCCGCAGACCAGCCTCGGAGCAACATCTGCTGCTCGAGCTCCACGCGCGTGAGCCAGTGACCCGGTGCCTCGACGATCAGGACACGGGCGGAGTTGACCGCCAGATGGGCGAGGATTCGGGTCAGACCCATCGGAAGACCCCCTCCCGCCAAGCCCACGTCACGGCGATGAGCAGTGCTCCGAGGAAGAGGAACATCTCCACCACCGCAGTCATCCCCTCCTCGGCCACGACCACTGCCCACGGGTACATGAACAACATCTCGACATCGAAGGCGAGGAAGACGATGGAGGCGGGATACCAGCGGGCGTGGAACCGGGAGAGCGCATGTTCCTGGGGCAACCACCCCGACTGCGCCGGGAGCACCGTTAGTGGCTCGGCCAGTACATTGACAGCCCGGTGGAGCGCATAGAGGAACGCCACAGCGAACACCGCCACCAGCGCCATCGCCACGATCCCGTACACCGCGATCCGCCCTTCTTGACCTGTAGACAAAAAACTTATGTGAGCCAGCAGAGGATCGACGCAAAAAAAGGGGGGCGTCGTCTGCCACGGACTGCGCACTCAGCAGCATCTCAGCGTCGAGGTCACTTGGCTGGCTGGATCTCGCTCTCCACGACCCACTTGTGATTGGTCATCTTCATGCCATCCATCGTGAGGTCGACCATGTACACCGTCTCATCGCTCGCGCTGTCGATCGTCGCCTCGGCGCCATCCATGCCGGCCATGTGATCGGCATCCAGGACGACCTCGGTACCCGCTTCCAATGGCGCGTCGCCGGGGTCCTTCAGCTCCTCGTGAACGACCCACTTGTGGTCCGTGATCCGCTGGCCGCCGTCCGTGGGCGTGTAGCTGATGGAGTAGGCCGTTGTGTCGAAGGCGCCCGAGATGGTCGCATCGGCCCCCTTCATCCCCGACATGTGGTCAGCAGTCAACGTCACCTTCGTGCCCACGGGATACGTCGGCGAACTCGCCTGCTCGATGCCCTCTGGAGGAGGTCCGCCATCAGTCTTGTGACCACCCATTGCCTCGCTGGTCCCACTGCTGGACGCGGACGAGTCAGACGTCATCGACGACTGCGGTGACTGCGTCGCGTCATCCTCGGCCGTTCCTCCGCACCCTGCCAGCAGCGCAATTGCCGCCGCGGCAGTCGCTGCCGCGTGAACCTTCCGATGGGCCGTCGTCATGCCATCTTCCTTCCTTCGCGCCTTCTCCTCGTGAACTTTCATACCCTTACCCCCTGGCAGTATGTACGGCTGCGTCGGATGGAGCAGGACGAGTTCGAGCAGGGTCCCGACATCTTGAACCAGGGCATGCTGACCAATCGTGGGCACATAGCCCAGCAGCTGTTCGCTCCTGTGCCAGGCGAGCAGGTTTCGGCATACCTCGCTGGGGTAGCCCAAGGACTCTCGTCGACGCGTGCCGCATGCACCGTTGTCGCGTCGCCTCATCGAATGAAGGAGTACAGACATGCACACCGTGGAGCAGATGCTCGAGACCTACCCGAAAGATCTGGGTGGCATCGACAGAGCCAAGTTGATCGAGTGCATCCAAGCCTGCTTCGAGTGCGCCCAGACGTGCGCCGCCTGTGCCGACGCCTGTCTGAGTGAGGACACAGTCACTGATCTCACCAAGTGCGTCCGCGCCAATCTCGATTGCGCGGACATCTGCACGACGACCGGCTCGGCGCTTTCGCGCCACACTGGTTACGACGCCAACGTCACGCGGGCTTTGAAGCGCCCCAGGTATCG